>DASUHN010000379.1 GCA_036273495.1 Acidimicrobiales bacterium
TACTCGATGTAGTCGATGGCGTCCTTGTACTCGTCGGGCAGGAACTTGGTCAGGGCGTCGGTCGTCTCGTACAGGTGGTTGTCGAGGTCGAAGACCGGGAAGTCGAGTCGTCTGGCCATGGGGTCCCCCTTGGTGGTTTCCGGCATCTGCACGATCGTTCGCGGGCCGGGCCCGGCACGCCAAACATGATAATCCTGTCTACCCGGGGGCCCTCAAGCCCGCCGGCACCGCCCTCAGCTGGCCGCCGCCGCCACGTCGGGGGGCGCGTTGTGGAAGTACGAGCGCTCCTCGTAGCGGTCCTTGATCCGCCACCCCTCCGGGGTCCGAGCCAGCACGTCCCGGTACCAGAGCCCGCAGAAGAAGACGTGGGTCTGGCCCTCACCGCGGTCGAGGACCATGGGGTTGTGGCAGATGGTCCGGGCCCGGGCCGTGTCCCCGTCGAGCTCGAGGACGGTGTTGGCGATCATGTGCTGGAAGCTGGAGAACATCGGCATGGCCGACTCGAGGAACGCCCGGGTCTCCTTCACCCCGCCGCGGGGGCCGCCCATCTCCGTGTAGTCGATGACGGCGTCGGCAGTGAAGACCTTCTCGAAGGCGTCCCAGTCGCGGCTGTCGACGGCGTGGCTGTAGCGGACGAGCAGGTCCTGGATCTCGAGGCGGTCGGAGATCTCCTGCAGGGACAGCATCTGACACCTCCGGGTTGTGGCAGCGGGCCGCCGAGAGTCTGCCGCCTACACTCGGCCGGTGCCTGCGCAGTTCGATCCCCGTAGCCCGGTGGTCGTCGGAGCCGGCCAGATGCTCCAGCGGCCCGACCGGCTGGAGGACGCCCTCGAGCCGGTGGCCCTGATGGGCGAAGCCGCCGCTGCCGCCGCCGCCGACTGCGGCCCCCCGACTCTCGCCGCCGGAGCCGAGCTGGTCGTCGCGGTGCAGGGGGCGTGGGGGTACACGGACCCCGCCCGCATCGTGGCCGGGCGCATCGGCGCCCGGCACGCCCGCACCGCCCTCACCGCCCACGGGGGGAACACCCCCCAGAGCGTGCTCAACATCCTGGCCGGCCGGATCGCGGCCGGAAAGCTCGACCGGGCCGTGCTGGTTGGTGGGGAGACCATCTGGTCCCGGCGCCGGCTCCGGGAGCAGGGCATCCGGGCGCCGGTGACCGAGCAGGCCGACGGGGCCCCGGACGAGCTCCTCGGCTCGGAGCTCGGTATGGGTGAGGACTTCGAGCGGGCCGCCGGCGTCTCCGCTCCCATCCACTTCTATCCCGTGTTCGAGAGCGCCATCCGCCACGCCCGGGGCGAGAGTCTCGACGCCCACCGCGACCGGCTGGCCCGGATGTGGGAGGGGTTCAACCGGGTGGCGGTGGCCAACCCCTACGCCTGGTCCCGCCGCCCGATGACGGCGGCCGAGATCCGGGAGCCGACACCGGACAACCGGATGGTCGGCTTTCCCTACACCAAGGCCATGAACTCGAACTGGGACCTCGACCAGGCGGCGGCGGTCGTGATCTGCTCGGCCGAGGCGGCCGCCGCCGCCGGGGTGCCCCGGGACCGCTGGGTCTTCCTGCACGCCGGCACCGACGCCCGGGAGGAGGCCTTCGTGACCCGGCGCTGGTCGTTTGCCGAGTACCCCGCCCTGACCTCCGCCGGCCGCCGCCTGTGGGCTCTGGCCGGGGTCGGCCCGGACGACGTGGCCCATGTCGACCTGTACAGCTGCTTCCCCTCCGCGGTCCAGGCCGCGGCTGCAGGCACCGGGGTGGGGGAGGAGCGCGAGCTGACCGTCACCGGTGGGCTGACCTTTGCCGGGGGCCCGCTCAACAACTACGTGACCCACTCGGTGGCGAGCATGCTCGGCGTGCTGCGGGCCGACCCGGGCAGTCGGGGGCTGGTCACGGCCAACGGGGGGTTCATCAGCAAGCACGCCATGGGCGTGTACTCGACCGACCCCGCCCCGGGTCCGTTCCGTTGGGAGGATGCCACCCCCGCCATGCGTCTGCGGGACGCCGCGCTGGGCTATGCCGGCCCGGTGACGGTCGACGCCTACACGGTCATGCACGGTCGGGAGGGCGCGGAGGTGGCGCTCTTCGCCCTGCTGGACCCGCAGGGCCGTCGGGCCTGGGGCCGCAGCGACGACGCGGTGGTCATGAAGGCGGGGGTCACCGAGGAGCTGATCGGTCGGGCGGCTCACCTCGATCCCAACCTGACCGTCACCCTCGAGTAGGTCACGGTGGACGAGCGCGGCGCCATCAGCAACCTGGTCTACGCCTACGCCGACCGCATCGACGCCGGGGATTTCGAGGGCGTGGCCGATCTGCTGCGTGACGCGGTGGTCAGCGCCGAGGGCAACGACGCCGTGTACCGCGGCTACGACGCCATCCTCGGCATGTACACGGCCGCCACGCGCCGGTACGAGGACGGCACCCCCAGGACCAAGCACGTCACGACCAACCTGGCCGTCGAGCTGGACGAGGGAGGGCGCAAGGCCACGGCCCGCTCGTACTTCACGGTCCTGCAGGCCGTTCCCGGCCAGCTGGCCCTGCAGCCGGTGATAGCGGGCCGCTACCGCGACGGCTTCGAGCTCGGCGGCACCGGGTGGCGCTTCACCTCCCGCCATATGATCGTCGACCTGGTGGGGGACCTCAGCCACCACCTCCTGTACGAGCTGCCCGAGGAGACGGGACGAACTTGACCCCCGAGCCCGCCGGCCTCACGGTGTCGCACATCGGGATCTGCGTGTCCGACCTGGAGCGGTCCCTGCGCTTCTACTGCGACGGGCTGGGCTTCAGCCCCGCCGAGCGCCACGCCATCGGCAACGAGTTCGCCGACACCCTCGAGGTGCCCGGCGACGTGGTGCTGACCTCGCAGTTCATCCGCCGCGCGGGTCTCTCGGTCGAGCTGCTCCACTACTCGTCCCCGGCGGTCACCGGCCGGCCGGCCAGCACGCGCAACCAGTTGGGGATCACCCATCTGTCGTTCGTCGTGGCCGACCTGGACGCCGCCGCCGCCCGGCTCGAGGAGTGCGGCGGGACGGTGGTCGAGCCGACCCGCACCAAGGGGGAGGGCGTGTACCTCCTGTTCGTCGCCGACCCGGACGGGACCCGGGTCGAGCTGATGCAGTTCTGAGGCCGGCTGTGGCCCTGTTCGGACTCCGCTTCGACTTCCGCAACCCGGCCGTGGCCGGAACCGCGATGAGCGAGCGTTACGCCGCCGCCCTCGACATGGCGGAATGGGCCGACGGGCTGGGGGCGGTGGCGATCACGCTGTCCGAGCACCACGGCTCGGAGGACGGCTACCTGCCCAGCGCCCTCACCATGGCCGCGGCCGTCGCCGCCCGCACCCGCAACGCCCGCCTCACCATCGCCGCCATCGTGGCCCCGCTCCACGACCCGATCCGGCTGGCGGAGGAGGCGGCCATCGTCGACCTGCTCAGCGGCGGCCGCCTCGACCTCATCCTCGTCAACGGCTACGTGGCCGGCGAGTTCGAGATGTTCGGGGTGCCCCTCGGGGAGCGGGTGCGGCGGACCGTCGAGGCCGTGGAGGTGCTCCGGAAGGCCTGGACCGGAGAGCCCTTCGAGTACCGGGGGCGTACCGTCCGGGTCACGCCCCGGCCCCACCAGGAGGGTGGGCCGAAGATCGTCCTGGGGGGGACCAGTGAGACCGCGGCGCGCCGGGCGGCCCGGCTCGGCGACGGCTTCATGCCCTCGTCGGCCCAGTTCTGGGAGCCGTACCGCGACGAGATGCTCAAGCTGGGCCGACCCGATCCCGGTCCGTTCTTCGGAGGGGACACCAGCGTGACCTGTCTGGCCCGCGACGCCGGGGCCGGCTGGAAGGCCCACGCTCCGTTCTTCCTGCACGAGATGAACGCCTACGGCCGGTGGATGCAGGACGCCGGCTTCGGCGCCGAAGGCGGCTACGAACCGACGAGCGACGCCGAGGCCCTCCGGCGGACCGGTCAGTACCGGGTCCTGACCCCCGACGAGATGGTGGGGGAGCTCCGGGAGAAGGGTCCGTTCGGGTTCGCCATGCTGCATCCCCTCGTCGGGGGCACGCCGCCGGACCTGGCGTGGGAGAGCCTCCGGCTGTTCGAGAGCGAGGTCCTGCCCCGCCTGTGACCGTGGGTCACAGGCGCAGGTACCAGCCCCCGCTCACGTTCAACGACTCCCCGGTGACGAAGGCCGCCCGGTCCGAGGCGAGGAAGGCCACCGCCTCGGCGATGTCCTCGACAGTGGCGTGCCGGCCGAGGGGCACGTCGGACCGCATGGCCTCGGCCTGCTCCGGCCGGGAGTCGACGAAGCGGGTGCCGGTCACCAGTCCCATGACCACCTCGTTGCACCGGACGTTGAGCGGCCCGCCCGCCTTGGCGATGCCCAGCATCAGCGCCCGCCCCGCCGCCTTGGAGATGGCGTACGGGGGCTCCCGCACGGTGGCCACGACGTCCGGTGCCACCGAGCCGACCATCACGATGCTCCCCCCGCCCCGCCGGCGCATGGACTGCACCGCCCCGTTGCACGAGTACCAGCAGTTGTTCACGTTGGCGTACAGGATCCGGTCGAACAGCTCGGGGTCGTGCTCGAAGATCGGCTGCTGCAGGTTGAGGGCGGCGTTCCAGACGTAGAGGTCCAGCCCCCCGCAGGTGGCCTCCACCTCGGCGAAGACCCGGTCGAAGTCGGCCCGGTGCTCGATGTCGAGCGGGGCCGCCATCCCCACCGCCCCTGGGCGAAGGTCCGCCAGCTCGTCCGCCACCTCGCGAAGACGCCCGACGTGTCGGTCCGTCGGCACGACCGTGGCCCCCCCGGCGGCCAGGCGGCGGCAGACGGCCCGACCGATGCCCGCCCCGGCCCCGGTCACCAGCGCGACCCGGCCCGCGAACTCGGCCCGGGAGTCGTCGGTCGCGGCCACCGCCCGCGGACAGTAGGCGGCGCCGGGCCGGGGGCCCGGCCCCTGCGGGAAGCGCCCGCGGCGCCCCCGCCCCGGGGCTACCGTGGTTCTGCATGTGAACCATGCGTTCGAAATGACGAACGGAGGCGGGATGAAGCTCGACCTGCTCTACGAGATCGACGTTCCGAAGCCGTGGGCCGGAACCCACCCCTACGGCCAGCGGCAGGCCGAGCAGACCGCCTACCGGGAGGCGTTCGAGCAGATCCGGCTGGCCGACCGCTTCGGGTTCCACACGACCTGGCACGTCGAGCACCACTTCCGGGAGGGCCGGTCCCACTCCCCGGCGCCCGAGGTGGTCCTCGGCGCCCTGTCCCAGTGCACCGAGAAC
The DNA here is from genome assembly GCA_036273495.1 of Acidimicrobiales bacterium. Classification (NCBI taxonomy): domain Bacteria; kingdom Bacillati; phylum Actinomycetota; class Acidimicrobiia; order Acidimicrobiales; species Acidimicrobiales bacterium. Next base: position 5,263 of record DASUHN010000379.1, read on the forward strand.
CTCCGGCTCGGCTTCGGGGTGACCCTCATGCCCCACGCCTTCACCCCCCCGATGCGGGTGGCGGAGAAGGTGGCGACCGTCGACATCCTCTCCGGGGGCCGGGTCGAGTGGGGGACAGGCCGGTCGACCCCGATGGAGCAGACCGCCTTCGGCGTGGACCGCGACCACAGCCGGGAGCAGTGGCAGGAGGCCATCGAGGCCGTCGTGCGGATGTGGGAGGAGGAGTACTTCGAGTTCCACGGCCGGTACCTGGACTTCCCCCGGCGGATGGTGACCCCCAAGCCGGTCCAGGACCCCCACCCGCCGTGCTGGATGGCGGCCACCAGCGACGGCAGCGCCGCCGTGGCCGGCAGCCTCGGGCTCGGCCTCCTGTCGTTCTCGATCATGCAGCCCCTCGACCGCATGGCCCGCCACATCGCCGAGTACCGCAAGGCGGCGGCCGACCCGACGCCTCTCACCCGGGTCACCACCAACAAGGTGGCCGCCTACACCCTCGTGCACTGCGCCGAGACCATGGCGCAGTGCGAGGCCAACGGCATCTGGGACTCGGTGTGGTGGTGGTACAAGAACCTGGCCGAGTTCACCCTCGAGTGGGAGCTGCCCCACTTCTCCGAGGAGCAGAAGGACCAGGCCTTCCCCCTGCTGCGCCAGAGCATGGAGGGGAGCTTCGATCCCCGTTCGTTCAGCGAGGCGGACATGATCATCGTCGGCGACCCCGACCAGTGCTTCGAGAAGATGGTCCGCTACGCCGAGCTCGGGGTCGACCAGCTGATCTGCTACGTCCAGTTCGGCTACCTCTCCCACGAGTCGGTGATGCGCACCATCGAGCTGTTGGGGACCGAGGTGATCCCCCGGCTGGAGAAGGTCGGCGTGATGGTGTCGTGAACCCGGCGCCGTTCCTGCGCGGCCTCGCCTGGGCGGGGGGACCCGGTGTGCCCTATCCCCGCGCCGATCCGGCCGACCTCGACCGGCTCCCGGCCGACACGGGTGCCGCCGCCCGGACACCGGTCGGGGTCCGCATCGAGCTCACCGGAACGGCGTCCCTGGTCCGGATCGGCTACGAGACCACCACCGGAGATCTCGGCTACCGCGGCCCAGGGGCGGGAACCACCTTCGAGGCGTGGGACGGTGAGGAGCGCATCGACCGGCAGCCGGCGGCGCTGGGCGCCGGTGACGTGCAGATCCGGGCGGCGGGGCCGGGCCGGCGCACGATCGTGTACCTGCCCGAGGGGATGCATCCGGTCGTGCTCGGAGTCGAAGGCGTCGACGGCGCCGTGGAGGCGGCGGCCCCCCAGCCGCGGTGGCTGGCCTACGGGGACTCGATCGTCGAGGGCTGGGTGGCTTCGGCGCCGGCCCGGGCCTGGCCGGCGGTGGCGGGCCGGCGCTACGGGCTCGACGTCGTGAACGTCGGCTACGCCGGCGCCGCCCGGGGGGAGATCCCCACCGCCGAGCAGCTGGCGGCGGTCGGCGCCGACGTGATCTCGGTGAGCTACGGCACCAACTGCTGGAGCCGGACCCCGCATAGCGCCGGCATGGTGCACGCCGGTGCGGCCGCCTTCCTCGACGTCCTCCGCCAGGGCCATCCCCACACCCCGATCGTGGTCACCAGCCCGGTGCTGCGGCCCGACGCCGAAGCGACCGCCAACCGCCTCGGCGCCACCCTGGAGGACCTGCGCGCCGCCATCGAGGACGCCGCACTGGCCCGCGTCGCCGGCGGCGACGCCGCCACGTACCTGGTGTCGGGCCGGGAGGTGCTCGACGCCGCCCTCCTGGCCGACGGGATCCATCCCGGGGACGAGGGCCACGACATCCTGGCCGGCGTGTTCGGGGCACCGGTGGCCAACTCCGTGGAGGGATGAGATGGCGCGCCCCAATCCGGGCACGGAGCGGACCGTGGCCCTCCTGAATTTCCTGGCGTCCCGGCCCCGCGAGCGCTTCGGCCTGTCCGAGCTGTGCCGCCGCCTCGGGATCAGCAAGGCCACGGCCCACGCCCAGGTGGGCGCCCTCACCGAGGCCGGCTACCTCCTCCGTCATCCCGTCGACAAGACCTACAGCCTGGGCCCGGCCCTGATCTCGGTCGGCAACGCGGCGGCGGCGCGCCAGTACGACGTGGTGGAGGAGGCGCGGGCGCCCATGGCCCGCCTGGCCGACGAGCTCGACGTGCAGTGCGTGGCCAGCGCCGCCTACGGGGGGGAGATGGTCATGCTGGCCCGGGCCGGGCGCACCGACCCCCTGGGCGTCACCGTCGAGCTGGGTGGGCGCATTCCCCTCGTCCCGCCGCTGGGCACCGTGTTCATGGCCTGGTCGGATCCGGCGGAGATCGACGCCTGGCTGCGCCGGCTGGGACCCGACGCCGCCGACCGCGAGCTGGCGCGCTACCGGGAGGCCATCCTCACCGTGCGCCGCCGCGGCTTCTCGCTCGGGCTCGACTCGGCCAGCCGGGCCCGGCTGCAGGCGGCGCGGATGCCGGACCGCTCCCTCCCGGGCGTCGTCGACGAGCTCGGCCACGAGGAGTACATCCTCCTGGAGCTCGAGCAGTCGGCGTCGTACGACCTCAGCCTGGTGGCGGCTCCGGTCTTCGGCGGCGACGGGCGGGTGGTGCTGGCCGTCACGCTCTTCGGGTTCCGCGCCCCGCTCCGCGGCCGTGACGTCCCGGAGGTGGCCGCCCGGCTCCGGGAGGAGACCGGTTCGGTGACCAAGGCCATCGGGGGCGTCGAGCCCGACCCGAGGTGACGGCCGCTCAGCCCGGTCGGTCCGATGCCCGCCCGTCGGTCGTCACCCGCCGGAGGGAGAACAGCCAGCGGCTCTCGTACCGCTCGTACTCGTCGACGTAGCGGCCCCAATGGTCGAGCCCGTGGGCCATGAGCACCTGGAAGTAGCAGCGCCCGCGTGCGTGGGTGGGATCGAGCACGTCCACCTGGTGGGTGAAGACGCAGTGGCGGATGTAGGCCGGAGCCCCGCGGCTCTCGGCCGACGCCGCCCAGCGCTGCCGGGTGCCGGTGAAGATGGTGGCGATCTCCTCCTTCCCCCGGTACGGGGTGGTCACGCCGTCGGCGCCGACGATCTCCATGATGGCGTCGGGGGCAAACAGCTCGAGCACCTGGGCAAACCGTCCGGTGTCCCCGTTCGAGTTGTAGCGGGTGACGAGGTCGCGGATGGACTCACGCGCCTCCAGCTCCCACAGCTCCATCAGCCCTTCCCGGGCGGGACGTCGCGAGGCGAGGTGGGCGTGATGCCCCGCTCCCCGAGCAGCCGGGCAAACCCGTCCGGGTCCGCCGGGACGGGGGTGTGGTCTCCGGCGTAGAACTCCAGGAGCTCCGTGCCCTCGGGCCCGGCCACCAACGGACCGAACACCGCCCCCTTCTCGAGAACCACGAGCATCCCGGGGGTGCATTCGACGTCTCCGACGGCCAGGCCCCCCTTCACGATGAAGATGGCGTGGTCGCTGGCGTGGCCGTGCACCTCGATGGTCATCCCGGGGTCGTAGCGGCAGTAGTTGAAGACCCGGGTCGGCGTGCTCTCGAGGAAGCGGAGATGCACGGCCGCCCGCCGGTCCCCGTGCAGCTGGGCCTTCACCTCGAGGGCGGGGAAGTCGTCGATGTGCAGGAATTTGAGCTCGGCCATGCCCCGCTCCGGTAGACGCCGGCGCAGGGTACCGGAACCTGATAAACCCGTCTCGACATGGCCGACCACGCCTACCGCACGATCCGGGTCGACGTGGCCGACGGGGTGGCGCTGGTCACCCTCGACCGTCCGGAGCAGCTCAACGCCTTCACCCCCCGGATGGGGCGGGAGATGGGGCACGCCTTCACCAATCTGGAGGCCTCCGACGAGGTGCGGGCCATCGTCGTCACCGGCGCCGGCCGGGCGTTCTGCGCGGGAGCGGCCCTCGACGACGAGCGCAGCACCTTCCGGGCCGGGGCCCCCGCCGAGGAGGAGCTCGGCCCGCCGATCTCCGACATGTCCCCCTGGGAGATGGCCACCCCGGTCCTCGCCGCGATCAACGGCGCCGCCGTCGGGCTCGGTCTCACCTACCCGCTGCAGTGGGACATCCGGATCGCCGCGGAGGACGCCAAGCTCGGCTTCGTGTTCACCCGGCGGGGGCTGATCCCCGAGGCCAACTCGATCTGGTTGCTGAGCCGGGCCATCGGCGCGTCACGCGCCCTGGAGCTGCTGGTCACGGGGCGGACGTTCACCGGCGCCGAGGCCGCCGACATGGGCTTGGTCTCGCGGGCCGTGCCCGCCGCCCAGGTGCTGGAGGCGACCATGGAGCTGGCCCGCGACATTGCCCGCAACACCGCTCCGGCGTCGGTCGGGGCCACCAAGCGCCTGTTCTACGAGCAGCTCGCCTCGTCCCGGCGCGCCGAGGCCCGGGCCGTCGAGCGGGCCACCTTCGCGTGGCTGGCGGCCCAGCCCGATGCACGCGAGGGGATCACGTCGTTCCTCGAGCGGCGACCGCCGGCGTGGACGATGTCCAAGCACGCCACCCCGCCCCAGTAGCGGCCGCTGAGGGGCCGCACCGGCCCGTAGACGCGACTGTCAGGTACTGCTACGTTGATCCCGGCCCGGGCGTTCCGGGTCAATTCAGATGCTCGACTACGCGATCACCGGGGGCTCCGTCGTGGACGGCACGGGCGCCCCGGCGCGCGTCGCTGACGTCGGCGTCAGGGACGGGCGCATCGTGACGGTCGGACGCGTCGACGAGCCGGCGCGGCAGGTCCTGGATGCCGCCGGCCTGCTCGTGACGCCCGGTTTCGTCGACCCCCACACCCACTACGACGCCCAGTTGCACTGGGACGGCTTTGCCACGCCGTCGGTCAACCACGGGGTCACCTCGGTGATCGGCGGAAACTGCGGCTTCACTCTGGCGCCGCTGCGCAGCGCCGACGCCGACTACACGATGCGGATGATGGCCCGCGTCGAGGGCATGCCGCTCGAAGCCCTGCAGAACGGGGCCGACTGGAAGTGGGAGAGCTTCGCCGACTTCCTGGACGCCCTCGACGGGCGCATCGGGGTCAACGCCGGCTTCCTCGTGGGGCACTGCGCCCTGCGCCGTTACGTGATGGGAGAGGCGGCCGTGGAGCGGACGGCCACGGACGCCGAGATGGCCGCCATGGCCCGCGTGCTCGAAGAGGCGCTGGAGGCGGGCGGCCTCGGTCTGTCGACGTCGCGCTCGTCGACGCATTCCGACGGCGATGGGAACCCGGTCGCCAGCCGGGTGGCGACCGAGCAGGAGCTCCTCGAGCTGTGCGGCCTGGTCGGGCGCCACGAGGGCACCACCCTCGAGGCCATCGTCGAAGGGTGCCTCAAGGGCTTCACCGACGAGGAGACCGAGCTGCTGGCCCGGATGAGCGCGGCGGGCCGCCGGCCGGTCAACTGGAACGTGCTGAACGCCGCCGCCGGTGACGACGCGTGGGTCGAGCGCCAGCTGCGGCCGTCCGAGCACGCCCGGCGCCTCGGCGGGCGGGTGCTGGCGCTGACCATGCCCGTTTCCGCCGAGATGAACATGAGCCTCGGCACGTTCTGCGCCCTTTGGCTGATTCCGGGCTGGGAGGAGGTGCTGCGTCTTCCCCCGGCGGAGAAGGCGCCCCGCCTGCGGGACCCGCAGGTCCGCGCCGACATGCTCGACCGGGCCCGCCGCTCCCAGTTCGCCCAGCTGGCGGAGTTCGGCCGGTACCGCATCGGGGACACGGTGGCGCCCGGGAACGCCGCGCTCGAGGGCCGGCTGGTGGAGGAGATAGCCGCCGAGAGGGGATTGGACCCGTTCGCGTGCCTGGTCGAGATCGCCGCCGCCGACGATTTCAAGACCGTGCTGTGGCCGTTGCCCGCGGCCGACAGTGACGAGGACTGGCGCTTCCGGGCCCGGTTGTGGGAGCACCCCGACGTGCTGCTCGGCGGGTCGGACGCCGGCGCCCACCTCGACCGGATGCTGGGCTCCCCCTACCCGACCCGGTTCCTGGCCGACACGCTGCGGGGCCGCCGGCTCGTCCCGCTCGAGCGGGCGGTGGAGCTGATCACCGACGTGCCGGCCCGGGTGTTCGGGCTGCGCGGGCGCGGGCGGGTGGCCGAGGGGTTCCGGGCCGACGTCGTCGTCCTGGACCCCGACACCGTCGACAGCGGTCCCGCCCGGCGGGTGCACGACCTCCCGGGGGGGAGCATGCGCCTGACGTCGGGGTCGGCCGGCGTCGTGCGGGTGCTCGTGAACGGGGTGGAGGCCGCCGTCGACGGAGCACCGACCGGTGCGCTGGCCGGGACGGTGCTGAGATCGGGCCGGGACACCGAGACGGTGGCCACCCGGTAGTTCGACGGAGCGGGCCCCCGGGCCCGGGAGGGAGGCCGTAATGCAGGACATCCCCCGGATCATCTCGGTGGACGACCACGTCGTCGAGCCCCCCGACCTGTGGACCTCCCGGGTCCCGGCCCGGTTCTCCGACCGGGCCCCCCGCATAGTGCGCCAGAAGATCCGCTTCGTGGGCGACGGGGCCGGGGGCTCCGGGGCGGTGGGCTGGGTGGAGGACGACGCCGGGGACTGGTGCGACGTGTGGCACTACGACGACC
>DASUHN010000380.1 GCA_036273495.1 Acidimicrobiales bacterium
CGGCGCCGTAGACGTCCCAGCGCCGGGCGGTGTCGTTGACGGAGCCGGGCCCGGTCACCTGGGCCACGCGGGTCACCCCGCCGATCGTCGTCGGAGGCAGCGGCATCCGGAAGCCGGTCAGCATCGCAGCCGCCGGCACCAGCAGGACCAGGCCGGCGCGCCGCCGCACCCTTCCCCGCCTCCCTCGCAGTCGCACGCTCCGCCGCTCCTCCGCCGCCCGTCGCGGGCCGCATCTGGAAGGTCGGCGCCAGGACCGGCGAGTTAAGTGGAACTAACGGTCGGCGGCGTTTAGGGGGACTGCGGGGTGGTCAGAAATCCGGCCATACCTGGCACCGCCTGCCAGGGCCGCCGTCGGCTGGGGTTCGACGCGGGACGGCCTCATGACCCTCACGACCAGAACCGAGCGAGCGGCGCCCCGTCGCTGGCACCCGCCCGAGGTGCGGGACCGGGCGGTGCAGCGCGTTCTCGAGCTCACCGGGGAGGCGGGGGGCAAGCGCTATGGGGTGGTGCCCCGGGTGGCGCGCGAGGTGGGGGTGAGCCCCAGCTCGCTGCGCGCGTGGGTCCGCCAGGCGGAGTCGACCCGCATCGACCTGCTGGCCGCCCGGGTCCTGGAGGCCGAGCCCCGCCCGGTCGCCGCCCCCCCTCCGGTCCCGGGCCCGGCTCCGGCCGGACGGCTGGCCCGACGGCTCCGGTCCGCCGCTGTCGATCTGCGCCGCCCGATGGGGTTCTATCTGGCGTCGCGCGTCGTGGTGATGGTGGCGATCCTGTGCGCCAACGCCACCCGGGCAGGGCTGGTGAACCGGCGGGGGCCGGTCCTGTGGCCGGTCGTGCCCTCGTCGGGACGCCTGCTCGACGGGTTCAGCGTCTGGGACGCGGGCTGGTACGTGCACATCGCCACCCACTGGTACGTGGGGCCGCCTCTGCCGACCAGCCCGCTCGGCGGGGACATGGCGTTCTTCCCGCTGTTCCCGGTGCTGGCCCGGGCCGCCTCGGTGCTGACCGGGACCAGCCCGCTGGCCGGGGGGTGGATCGTGGCCCTGTTCACCGGGGCGGCGGCGGTGGCCGGGGTCTGGTACGTCACCCGGGCCGTGGCGGGGGACGCGGTGGCGGACCGGGCGGCGGGCCTGTGGTGCCTGTTTCCCGGCGCCTTCGTCCTCTCGCTGGTCTACGCCGAGGGCCTCACCGTGGCGTGCGCCGCCCTGTGCCTGTGGGCCCTGCTCCGGCGGCGCTGGCTGGTCGCCGGCCTGGCCGCCGCCCTGGCGGGGGCCACCCAGCCCGCCGGCCTGGTCCTGGTGGCGTGCTGCGGCTGGGCCGCCCTGGTCGCCCTGCGCTCACGGCGGGAGTGGCGGGCGTTGGCCGCCCCGGCCCTGGCTCCCCTCGGGGTGGCGGCCTACTTCGGCTACCTGTGGGCCCGGACCGGGGACCCCACCGCCTGGTTCGACTCCGAGCGGCTGTTCTGGTCGAACGGCCACTTCGGGCCGTACTGGACGGTCGTCCGCCCCGTGGCCCACTTCCTCTACGACCCGGGGGCCGTCTGGCACAACCCCGGGGTCTGGGACAACGCCGTGCGGGTGGCGGGGCTGGTCGTGGCGGCGGGGATGGCCTGGCTCCTCTGGCGGTGGCGGCCGCCGGCGGTGGTGCTGATCTGGGCGGGCGGCGCCCTGGCCCTGGCCCTGATGTCGGCCCCGGTGGGGGCCCGGCCCCGGTTCCTCCTGGTGGCCTTCCCCCTGGTGGTCGCCGTGGCCCGCCGCCTGCCCCGGCCCGCCTTCTACGTCACCCTGGTCCTGGAGGCGGCGCTGCTCGGCGCCCTGACCTTCGCGACCGTCACCACCCTCAACATCGTCCCCTGATCGCCGGCGTGAACTGCTAGCTTACGTAAACGTGAGCTTTGTGGAGACCCCGGCGCCCCCCGCCGCCCTGCATGGCATCGGGGAGGCCGCCCGCCTGGCCGGGACCTCGGTACGGGCCCTGCGCTACTACCAGGAGATGGGCCTGGTCCGGCCCGCCGCCCTCAGCCCCGGCGGCCACCGCCTCTACGGCCCGGACGAGCTGGCCCGGGTGCGGCGGATCCGGGAGCTCCAGGACCTGATGGGCTTCAACCTGGCCGAGATCGGCGAGCTGCTCCGGAGCGAGGACCGCCTCGACTCGCTGCGGGACGCGTACCACCGGGACGACGATCCCGAGCACCGGCTGCGGATCGCCACCGAGGCCCGGGCCGTGCTCGAGGAGCTGGACGGCCGGGTCGAGGCCAAGTTGCGCCGGCTGGAGGAGTTCAGGGCCGAGATCGCCGAGCGCCGGGCCCGGGTCGACGCCGCGCTGAGGTCCCGGCCGTGACGGAGCACCCCGACCGCTACAAGTGGATCGCCCTGTCGAACACCACGCTCGGCGTGCTGATGGCGACGATCAACCAGTCGATCCTGCTCATCGCCCTGCCCGACATCTTCCGGGGCATCGGCCTCGACCCGCTCGTGCCCGCCAACACCGGCTACCTGCTGTGGATGCTGATGGGGTTCCTGGTCGTGGCGGCGGTGCTCGTGGTGAGCCTCGGGCGCGTCGGCGACATCTTCGGCCGGGTGCGGATGTACAACCTCGGCTTCGTCGTGTTCACCGCCTTCTCGATACTGCTGGCGGTCACGTGGATGCACGGGACGGCCGCGGCGCTGTGGCTCATCCTGGGCCGGGTCGGCCAGGGCCTCGGCGCCGCCTTCCTCCTGGCCAACTCCTCCGCCATCCTCACCGACGCCTTCCCCGCCGACGAGCGGGGCCTGGCGCTCGGCATCAACAACGTGGCGGCCATCGCCGGCTCGTTCATCGGCCTGGTCGTGGGCGGCCTGCTCGGGCCGCTGTCGTGGCACCTGGTGTTCGTGGTGTCGGTCCCGTTCGGAGTGTTCGGGACGGTGTGGGCCTATCTAAAGCTGCAGGACCAGGGCATCAGGACGCCGGCGCGCATCGACTGGTGGGGCAACCTGACCTTTGCCGTCGGGCTGGTGGCCGTGCTCATCGGGATCACCTACGGCATCCTCCCGTACGGCGGCCACACCATGGGATGGGGCAATCCCTCCGTCATCGCCGAGCTGGTGGGCGGGGTGGCGGTGCTGGCGCTGTTCGTGCTCATCGAGACCCGCGTCGAGTCCCCGATGTTCCGGCTCCCGCTGTTCCGGATCCGCGCCTTCGCGGCGGGGAACTTCGCCGGGCTCCTGTCCGCCCTGGGCCGGGGCGGGCTGATGTTCATGCTGATCATCTGGCTGCAGGGGATCTGGCTTCCCCTGCACGGCTACAGCTTCGAGCGCACGCCGCTGTGGGCGGGCATCTACATGCTCCCGCTGACCGCCGGGTTCCTCGTCTCGGGCCCGGTGGCGGGGAAGCTGGCCGACCGCTACGGGGCCCGTCCGTTCGCCACCGCCGGGATGGTCGGCGCCGGGATCACCTTCCTCCTGCTCGAGGTGCTCCCGGTGAACTTCCCGTACCCCGCCTTTGCCGCCCTGCTGCTGGCCAACGGGCTGGCGATGGGCCTGTTCGCCGCCCCCAACCAGACCGGGATCATGAACAGCCTGCCGGCGGACCAGCGCGGCTCGGGCGCCGGCATGACCGCCACGTTCAACTCCTCCGCCATGGTGCTGTCGATGGGACTGTTCTTCAGCCTCATGGTGCTGGGCCTGGCCAGCTCGCTGCCCCACACCCTCTACTCCGGACTGACCGCCCAGGGCGTGCCCGCCGACCAGGCCAGCCGCATCGCCCACCTGCCGCCGGTGGGGACGCTGTTCGCCTCCTTCCTCGGCTACAACCCGGTGCAGACCCTGCTCGGGCCGACCCTGGCCCATCTCCCCGCCGCCCATGCCCACTACCTGGCCGGACGCAGCTTCTTCCCGCAGCTGATCTCCGGGCCGTTCCGCACCGGCCTGCACGAGGCCTTCGACTTCGCGGCGGTGGCGTGCTTCGTCGCCGCGGTGGCGTCGTGGCTGCGGGGCGGCAAGTACCACCACGTCGACGAGCCGGAGCCGCACCTGGTGCCGGCGGGCTACGTCGAGGACGTGCGGATGGACATGGAGCCGGTCCCGGCCGGATCACCCCGATCGTCCTGAGCACCCGGCCCTCCTGAACCGGCGCCGGGGTACCGTGCGTCGTGAAGTTCGGGGTGACCATGTTCCCGACGGCCCTACGCGACGGCACAGAAGGGAGCGGGATGAACGACGGCCCCCTGGCGGGGAAGGCGGCGCTGGTCACGGGAGGATCGGGCGGCATCGGGAGTGCGTGCGCGCGCTTCCTGGCGCGCGACGGCGCCGCCGTGACCCTCATGGCGCGTGACGAGGAGAGGCTGCGCGCCGTGGCGGCCGAGATCCGGGCGTCCCTCGAAGGTGACGCCCGCGTGGAGGTCATCGCCGGTGACGCCACCAGCTCCGGCGACGTGCAGGCCGCCGTCGAGAGGGCCAAGAGCGCGACCGGGGTCGTGGACATCTGCGTGGCCACCGTCGGAGGCGGCGTCATCGCTCCCCTCCTCCTGCTCGACGACGCCGACCTGCTCGACCAGCTCCGGCGCAACATCGTGAGCAGCTTCCTCGCCATCAAGCACACGGTGCCGGCCATGGTCCCGGCCGGCGGCGGCGCCATCGTGTGCATCTCGTCGGACTCCGCCACCATGTCCTGGCCGTTCCTCGCCGGCTACTGCGCCGCCAAGGCGGGGCTGGACGCCATGGTGCGCGTGGCCGCCGACGAGCTCGGCCGGCACAACATCCGCGTCAACGCCGTGCGCCCCGGCCTGACCCGGACGCCCAGCAACAACATCTCGATGATCTTCTCCGACCCCGAGATCGTCGACGAGTTCATCCGCCAGAAGCCGCTGGCGCGCACCGGTACCCCGGACGACGTGGCGGCCGGCGTCCGGTTCCTCGCCGGCCCCGAGTCGAGCTGGATCACCGGTCAGAGCCTGGCCATCGAGGGCGGCAACGAGCTGCGCCGGGCGCCGTCCCTCGAGAAGATCGCCCGCCACCGCTACGGGGACGACGCCGTCGACGCTGCCCTGGCGGGGCGGATCCCCGACTAGCGCAACGTCAGGGGCGCACGAAGGCGTAGACCGGCATGCCGACGGAAGTGGCCGCCTCGGCGGGCAGGAACGGGCCGTCGATCGTCACCGCGTAGTGGCCGGCGGGCTCGGGCCCGGAGTCCCCCTCGACGGTCACGATGGCCCCGTCGGGCCAGACCTGGACCACCACGCCCACGTGCTGGGAGGTCGAGGCGTTCTGCGGGCCGGTGCCGAACATCACCCCGTCACCGGGCGCGGGCCGCGCCGTGGGTGGGAGGACGGCGCCGTGTTGGGCCGACCATCCGACGACGCTGCCGGTGAAGGGGAACCGGGGGATCGGCACGCCGATGGTGTTCCACACCCACGTGGCGAACAACGAGCACCACGGCTCGCACGGCCCGTAGGCGTTGCAGTAGGCGCCCGACACCGTGGCGGGGCCGAGCTGACTCGCCGCCACGGCGACGGCGGCGCCGAGCGGGGCGCCGGCCGGCGACGGGTCACTGAAGACGTTGTCCCCCTCGTCGGGGCGAAGCAGCCAGTAACCGCCTCCATCCGGCGTGCCCGCGATGGCGGCGGTTGGGGAGAAGGGGGGCAGGTTCGGGGTCGGTCCGTGGAACCCGGCGTCCCCGTAGGTGAGGACGCCGCCCGTGGCCGCCGCCAGCCAGTACCCCTCGCCGTCGGCGGTCGGGGCCAGCCCCACCACCTCGGCGTTGATCCCCGCTCCCGCCGCCGACCCGTACCACCTGGCGTCGCCGTAGGTGAACACGCCGCCGTCACCGGCCACCAGCCAGTACCCGTGCCCGTCGGGAGTGGCGGCCATGCCGGTCACCGGCGCCGACAGGTGCCGGCCGCCGAGCGAGCCGTACCAACCGGCGTCGCCGAAGGTGAACACGCCACCGTCGCCCGCCACCAGCCAGTAGCCGCCACCGTCGGGCGTGGCGGCCATGCCGACGATCGAGTGGGCCAGCCGGATCCCGCCCAGCGAGCCGCGGAAGACGGCGTCGCCGAAGCTGAACACCCCTCCGTCCATCGCCACCAGCCAGTAGCCGCCGCCGTCGGGCGTGGCGGCCATCCCCACGATCGGGGCGAACAGGTGGAGGGCGCCGAGGGACCCGCGGTACGGGGCGTCCCCGTAGCTGAAGACCCCGCCGTCGGCGGCGGCCACCCAGTAGCCCCGCCCGGTCGTGTCCGAGGCGAGGGCCACCGCCGGGGCGGCCATCCGCATCCCGCCGATCCCGCCGGCGTTGACGGCGTCGCCGAAGCCCGACACCCCCGGTCCGCTCCAGCCCGAGCCGGCGGTGTGGGGAGCCATCCGGGCGGCGGTCGTGGCCGCCGCCGCCCCGCCCGGTGCGGCCCGGGCCACCGCCACACCGGAGACGAGGAACAGAGAGGCCAGGAGGAACGTCCAGCCGCGGACGACGGGGCGGCGCCGTCGTGATGTGTGCCCAGCCGCTTCGCCCAATGGACCTGCTCCCTCGTCCGCCGTTCGCTTCTCCATCGGCGCCCGGTGGGGGGATCCTGAGCGGGGCGGTCAGGGCCGGCGGCCCCAGAGGAGGATGCGCTTGAAGGCGTAGAAGTACGGCCTCCGGTCCCCGAGCTCGGCCACCAGGCGGCGCCGGTACTCGTCGACGAAGCGCTCGTGGTCGGCGGGGTCGAGGACGGTCTTGAACCGGGTGAGCGAGGTCCCCTTCACCCACTCGACCACGTCGGCCGTCGCCGCCAGGACGTGGCCGTAGACCTGGAGCCGCACGTGTTGGCGCTCGAAGCCGAGGGCGTGGAGCAGGCCGGCGTAGGCCTCGGGCACCAGCACGTTCTGCTCGACGGGGTCGGCCGGCGCCGCCTCCCCGAGCCACTCCGCCGCCAGCTGGCGGGCCACCCGGTGGGAGGGATGGTCGGCGTTGGTCGGCATCTGCACGGCCAGCTGGCCGCCGGGGCGGAGGGCGGCGGTCCAGCGCCCGAGCACGCCGGCGTGGTCGGGGACCCACTGCAGGGCGGCGTTGCTGAACACGACGTCGAGGTCCCGGCCCGCCCAGGCGGCGATGTCCCCCGGGGAGAAGCTCACCCCGTCGCCGGCGTGGGCGGCGGCGCCCACCAGCATCTCCGGCGAGGAGTCGACCCCGGTCGTGGCGGCCGCCCCCAGCCGGCGGTGCAGGGCGGCGGTGAGCCGTCCGTCCCCGCACCCGAGGTCGACCACCTCCGGGGCGGGGACCGGCTCGAGCAGGGCGCCCAGGTCCCAGAAGGGCTGCTCCCGCTCGGCCGCGAAGCGGTTGTACTGGCCCGGGTCCCAGGTCGACGTGGTGTTCACTCAGACAGGTCTAATACAAGTGGCCCAGAGAGCGCCGGCAGCGCCTAACCCTTCTTTCCCGGCGGGGCCGGTGGGGCCGGAGGGGGCGCCCCGGGCTGCGGCGCCCCCCGCCCGCACGAGGACCAGCACCACGTGGTGGTGAGGGTCGACGATCCCGGCGCCGGCCCGGCGCCCGGTCCGGCGCCCCGGGGCCGGCCCGACACCAGCACCACTCCGGGCGGCACCGACGCCGGGTCGGCGGCGGTGAACGGCGCCGGCGGCACCGACTGCAGGGCCCCCGCCATGAAGGCGTTCCAGATGCGCGCCGGGTAGGTCCCGCCCGCCACCGAGATCCCCCCGACGTTCGTCATCGGCACCTCGCCGCTCAGGTCCCCCATCCACACCGCGGCGGCCAGCTGCGGCGTGTACCCGACGAACCAGGCGTCCTGGAACTGCTCGGTCGTCCCGGTCTTGCCGGCCACCTGGCGGCCGGGCAGGGCGGCGGCGGTCCCGGTGCCCTGGACCACGACCTGCTGGAGCACGGCGGTGACCTCGCGCGCCACCTGCGGGGTGATCACCGACTGACCCCCGCTGTTGTTGCGCAGGAGGGGCCGGCCGTTGGGGCGGTCGACCTCGGTCACGAAGTGCGGGCGGTGGTACACGCCGTCGTCGGCCAGCGTGGCGTACGCCGCCGCCATCTGCAGGGGAGGCACGTCGTTGGTCCCGAGGGTCATGGACGGGACCACGGCCAGAGGCGCCGTCACCCCCATGCGGTGGGCCACCTCGGCGATCTTCGGGAGGCCGACCATGACCGCCAAGCGGCCGAAGGCGCAGTTCACCGAGTGGGCGGTGGCCGTGGTCAGGTCGATGGTCCCGAAGTTCTCGCTCTCGTAGTTCGACAGCCGCCAGGGGTCCGGTGTCCCACCCGGGTTGGGGATCGAGCACGGGCCCGAGCCGTCGATCACGTCGCGGGGTGAGTACCCCGCCTCGAGCGCCGCCACCAGCGTGAACATCTTGAACGCCGAACCGGTCTGCCGTCCCGGGGACGCGGTGGCGGCGTCGAACTGGGAGGTGGCGTAGCTCTTTCCCCCCACCACGGCGCGCACCGTGCCGGTGCCGGGCTCGACCGCGACCAGGGCGGCGCTGAGCGGCAGGGAACTGCCCGGGACCCCGTTGGTCACGGCCTGCTCGGCCCCGGTCTGCAGGGCGGGGGAGAGGCCGGTGCGGATGCGCAGCCCGCCGTAGTACAGCTCCCGGTAGCGGTCCTGGGGCGTGCGGCCCAGCCGGGGGTCGGCCAGCAGCTCGTGCTGCACGGCGTCGAGGTAGTAGCCGTGCCCGGACGGGGGCAGGTGGACCGTCGTCGGAAGCGGCACGCCGGACGAGGCCGAGACCTGGGCCCGGCTCAGGTGGTGGGCCGTCCCCATCAGGCCGAGCACGGTGTGGCGCCGGGCCGCCGCCGCGCCGGGGTGGTGCAGGGGGTCGTAGCCGTTGGGGTCCTGGATCAGCCCGGCCAGGAGGGCGGCCTGGGCCGGGCCGAGCCGCGACGCCGGCTCGTCGAAGTAGGTCTCGGCCGCCGCCTGAACGCCGTACGCGCCCTCGCCGAAGTACACGGTGTTGAGGTAGGCGCGCAGCACCGCCCGCTTGCCGATGCGCCCCTCGACCCGGTTGGCCAGCACCGCCTCCTGCACCTTGGTCCGCAGGTCGTCGGCCCGGTTGGGGAGCAGCAGGTTCTTGACCAGCTGCTCGGCGATCGTCGAGCCGCCCTGGCGGCCCGCCCCCGACCCCACGTCGACCTTGACCGCCCGCAGGATCGCCCGCAGGTCCACGCCCCCGTGGCTCCAGAAGCGGGCGTCCTCGGTGTCGACCACGGCGTCGACCATCGGCTCGCTCACCGCCGACAGCGCCACCGGCTCGCGGTTGTCGTCGGCGTGGAACGTCCCGATCAGGCCGCCGCCGGCGTCGTAGACCGCCGAGCCCTGGGCCAGCGGGGGCAGGTCGACCGGCGCGCTCCGGGCCGCCACCGCCGCCGACAGCACCCCGACCGCCACCTTGGCCGGCCACGCCGCCACCGCCACCACCACGACCACCGCCGCCACCAGCGCCCCGGTTATCCGCAGGCGCCCGACCGTCGCCAGCCGGGTGCGCCCGGCCCGCCGGGCCCCCCGGCCCAGGGCCATCGTCGTCGCCACCGCCGTGACGGCTCCCTCCCGCCCGCCCCGGAAGGCGGCCCGGGCCGACCACACCGCGACCCGGGCCAGTGCCACCGAGGCCCGGGCCAGCGCCACGCCCGCCACGCCCCCGGCCATCGCCAGCCACGCCCGGGCCGCCGACCGGTGGGGAGC
>DASUHN010000381.1 GCA_036273495.1 Acidimicrobiales bacterium
GATGCGGGCGGTGGTCAGGCCCTCGTACTCCCCGTACCACCACTCGGCCAGGTCCTGGTCGACCCGGGCCCCGTCCCCCTGCCCGGCCAGGGCGCACGTCTGGCGGGCGCGCGTGCGGGGGCTGGTCAGCACGGCGGCCAGGCGCCGCCCCCGCAGCCAGCGCCCGACGGCGCGGGCGCCCTCCTCGCCGTCGGGGGTGAGCGCCAGATCGGTCACCGACGTGTGGCGCGCCCGGGCCGACCACTCCACTCCGTGGCCCCGTGGCGGACGAGGATCACGTCGCCCATCGCCGCAGTTTCGCCCGAAAGGGCCGCTAGGGGCGCTGGCTAGACTCCCGCGCCGCTCGCCGGCCGGGCGGCGGCGGAAGGAGCGCAGGGAGCCTTGATCGTTCTCAGACTGGCCATCGGGTTCGGCCTGTTCTTCGTCGCCGCGGCCATCGCCCTGGCCCGGCTGTGGCACCTGCTGCAGATGGTCAGGATCGGCCAGCCGGCGCCGGAGCGGCTGCAGAACGTCCCCCGGATGGTGTGGGCGCAGATGCAGGACGTGTTTGCGCAGCGGAAGCTGCTCAAGCGACCGGTGCCCGGCCTGGCCCACTTCTTCACCTTCTGGGGCTTCGTGATCCTGTTCCTCACGATCATCGAGTCCTTCGGGGACCTGGCCCGCTACGACTTCGCCATCCCCGGCATCGGGCGCAACGCCGGCCTCGGCTTCCTCGAGGACTTCATGACCTCGGCGGTGCTGGCCGCCCTGCTGGTGTTCTCGGTCATCCGCATCGTCCAGTCCCCGCACCGGATCGAGCGGAAGTCGCGCTTCTACCGGTCACACACCGACGCGGCGTGGATCACGCTGTTCCTGATCTTCCTGGTGATGGCCACCCTGGTGATGTACCGGGGCGCCCAGACCCAGACCGGGCACTTCCCTTACAGCCACTGGGCCTTCCTGTCCTGGTGGGCGGGGGACCGCCTCTCGTGGTTGAGCCACGGGGCGCTCCTCAACGTGGAGACGGCCTTCGTGCTCGGCCAGGTGGCATCCGTCGTCGGCTTCCTGGTCTTCGTCGTCTACTCGAAGCACCTCCACATCATCACCGCCCCCCTGAACGTCAGCTTCTCCCGCCGCCCCAAGGCCCTCGGCCCCCTGGACACCACCCCGAGCCTGGACTTCGAGACCATGGCCGAGGACGCCGTCATCGGCGCCGGCCACATCCAGGACCTCAAGTGGAAGCAGCTGCTCGACCTCATCACCTGCACCGAGTGCGGCCGGTGCCAGGACCAGTGCCCGGCCTGGAACACGGGCAAGCCCCTGTCCCCGAAGCTGTTGATCCTCGACCTGCGCGACCACCTCTTCGACCGCTCCCCGGTGCTCCTCGGGGGGGCGGCCGGCAACGGGTCGTCCGGCAACGGCTCGGGTGGCGGCTCCTCCGGTGACGGTGCGTCCGCCGGCGCCGGCCACCGGGAGCCCGAGGCCCGCCTCGTGCCGAACATCATCGACCCCGACGTCCTGTGGTCGTGCACCACGTGCGGGGCGTGCGTCGAGCAGTGCCCCGTCGACATCGAGCACGTCGACACCATCGTCGACATACGCCGCTACGAGGTGCTGATGGAGTCGAGCTTCCCCACCGAGGCCGGGTTGATGCTGCGTAACATCGAGAACCAGGGGGACCCGTGGGGGATGGGCTCCAGCAAGCGACTCGAGTGGACCGAGGCCCTGGACTTCGAGATCCCCGTGGTCGACGGCAGCATGCCGACCGACGCCGAGTACCTGTTCTGGGTGGGCTGCGCCGGCGCTCTCGACGAGCGGGCCCGCAAGACGACCCACGCCGTGGCCCGGCTGCTGCGGCGCGCCGGCGTGTCGTTCGCCATCCTCGGCCCGGCGGAGTCCTGCACCGGTGACCCCGCCCGCCGCCTGGGCAACGAGTACCTCTTCCAGATGCAGGCGCAGATGAACGTGGAGACCCTCAACGGCGCCGGGGTCAAGAAGATCGTGGCGTCCTGTCCCCACTGCTTCAACTCACTCGGGCGCGAGTACCCCGCCCTCGGCGGGACCTTCGAGGTGCTCCACCACACCCAGGTGTTCGCCGATCTGGTCAAGCGAGGCCTGCTCAACCCGACCACCCCGTTCGACGCCAAGGTCACCTACCACGACCCGTGCTACCTGGCCCGCCACAACGATCTCTACTCGGCGCCGCGCGCGGTCATCGACTCCGTTCCCGGTGTGAGCGCCGTCGAGATGCACCGCCACCAGAAGCGCACCTTCTGCTGCGGCGCCGGCGGCGCCCGCATGTGGATGGAGGAGAAGATCGGCAAGCGGATCAACCTCGAGCGCACCGACGAGGCCCTGGGCACCGGCGCCGACGTGGTCGGCACCGCCTGCCCGTACTGCATGATCATGCTCGACGACGCCGTTCGCCAGCGGCAGTCGGAGGGCGCCACCCCCGAGTCGACGCGGGTCCTCGACGTGGCCCAGATCCTCGAGACCTCGCTGGGAGAGCCGGCTCTGGCGACCGTCGGCGCTCCCGCCGAGACCGGCACGGTCCAGGTGGCCGGGACCACACCCCAGGAGGTGGCCCCGCCGCCCGAGGCCACCGCCGCCGACGAGCAGGCGCCGGGAACCGACACCGGGCCCCACACCGACACGACCAGCGACGTCGGCGAGGAACCGCCGCTCTCCTCGGACGGTGGCCACACCTGACCCGAAGGCTCAGGTGTGGCGGGGCCGGAAGTTCTCGAAGTAGCGGCTCGGCGTCGGGCCCCGCTGGCCCTGGTACTTGGACCCGGTCTCCTTGGACCCATACGGGTGCTCGGCCTCGGTCGTCATCTGCAGGAAGCTGATCTGGCCGATCTTCATCCCGGGGTAGAGCGTGATCGGCAGGTTGGCCACGTTCGAGAGCTCGAGCGTGAGATGACCGTCCCAGCCTGCGTCGACGAAGCCCGCGGTGCTGTGAATGAGGAGCCCCAATCTTCCGAGAGAGCTCTTGCCCTCCAGACGGGCCACGAGATCCTTGGGCAGGGCCACGCGCTCGAGCGTCGATCCGAGCACGAATTCGCCCGGGTGGAGGATGAAGACGTCCTCCGGCGCGATCTCGACCAGCTCGGTCAGCTCCTCCTGGTCCTGTCTGACGTCGATGTACGGCATCGTGTGGTTGCGGAAGACGCGGAAGAACCGATCGATGTGCAGATCGACGGACGACGGTTGCACGCACGACTCATCGAACGGCTCGATGATGATGCGACCGGCCTTCAACTCCTGGCGGATGGAACGGTCGGAGAGAACCATGGTCAGATATCCGCCCGGACGGCGGCCGGGCCACCCGCAGGCGCACGGTCGGGGAGGCGGTCGAAGACGTCGGGGGGCTCCCGCCACGCGTCGTTGCGGCCGGCCCGAGCCTCCTGGATGGCGGTCCACACCCGCTCCGGGGTGCAGGGCATGTCGACGTGGCGCACGCCGAGGTGGCTGAGGGCGTCGACGACGGCGTTCTGCACCGCCGGCGTGGACCCGATGGTCCCCGACTCCCCGATGCCCTTGGCCCCCAGCGGGTTCATCGGGGAGGGGGTCTCGGTGTTGGCCGTCTCGAAGAACGGGACCTCGGCGGCCGACGGCATGGCATAGTCGGCCAGGGTGGCGGTGCGGGGGTTGCCGTCGGCGTCGAACACCATCTCCTCCCACAGCGCCTGGGCCATGCCCTGGGCGATGCCGCCGTGCTGCTGGCCGGTGACGAGCAGCGGGTTGATGATCCGCCCGCAGTCGTCCACCGCCACGTGGCGCAGCGGGCGCACGAGGCCGGTCTCGGTGTCGACCTCCACGACCGAGACGTGGGCCCCGAACGGGAAGGACGCCCCCGCCTGCTCGAAGTCGAGCTCGGAGACCAGGGGGTGGCCGTCGGCGGCGGCCGTCCGGGCCACGTCCGACCAGGCGAGCGCCCGGGAAGGGACGCCGGCAACGCCGAGACGGCCGTCTTGGCCCAGAGTGATGTCGGCGGGATCGGCCTCCAGGAGGCCGGCGGCCACGTTCCGGGCCTGCTCGAGCACGGCGTCGGCGGCCTGGCCCACGGCGCTGCCCGCGATCTGCAGCGAGCGCGACCCGCCCGTCCCGGAGCCCCGCGGCACCAGGCTCGTGTCGGACTGGACGAAGCGGATGCGCTCGATCGGTATGCCGAGGCGGTCGGAGACGATCATGGCGAAGGACGTGGCGTGGCCCTGGCCGTGGGCCGAGGTTCCGGCCTTGATGGTCGCGTCCCCGTCGGGGTGGACCTCGACCGAGGCGTACTCGCTGGACATCCCGCCGGCGGTGACCTCGACGTAGCATCCGACACCGATCCCGAGCTGGAGCCGCTCCCCCCGCTCCCGCCGGGCCGCCTGCTCGCGACGGAGGTCCTCGTATCCCGAGAGCTCCACCGCCTTGGTCAGGGCGGCGTCGTAGTCCCCGCTGTCGTAGTTGGCTCCGGTCAGCGTCTTGTACGGGAACTCGTCGGGGCCGATGAAGTTGCGCCGGCGGATCTCGACCGGATCGATGCCGAGATCGTCCGCCGCCAGGTCGATGATCCGCTCGAGGAGTGCGGCCGCCTCGGGCCGCCCCGCCCCCCGGAACGCACCCATCGGCGTGGTGTTGGTCAGGGCGGTGGCCACCTCGAAGACGATCCTCGGGATGTGGTACACGCCCTGGGCCATCAGGCGCGTCGAGCCCATCGCCAGCATGCCCCCGAAGCCGGCGTAGGCGCCCCCGTCCCCGACGACCCGGCAGCGCATACCGGTGATGACGCCGTCCCGGGTCAACCCCATCTCCACGTACTGCACCTGGCCCCGCCCGTGGGGCATGGCCACCAGGTTCTCCGAGCGGGTCTCGACCCACTTGACGGGACGGCCGAGACGGCGGGCGGTGGCGATGGCGGCGCTGTGGTCACCCGCCAGCCCGGCCTTTCCGCCGAAGCCCCCGCCGACGTGGGGGGCGATCACGCGCACCCGCTCCCGGTCGACCCCTAGCACCTCGTGGACCAGGCGGGCGAAGGCGTGCGGCATCTGGGTGGACACGTAGATGGTGAGGTCGAGGTCCTCCCCGGGCGGGTCCGGGACCACGGCTATGGCGTTGCCCTCCAGCGGCAGGACCGCCACCCGCTGGTTCACGAAGCGGCCCCGCACCACGACCTCCGCCCCCTCGAGGGCGTCGGACCCGACACGGGCCTTCAGCGAGCTCGACAGGTTGCTCCCCAGCTCCTCGAACTGGAGGGGAGCCCCCTCCGCCAGCGCCTCCTCGGGATCCACGGCGGCCGGCAGGGGGTCGTAGTCCACGGCCACCGCCTCGGCGGCGTCGACCGCGGCCTGCTGGGTCTCGGCCGCCACCACGGCGACGATGTCCCCGACGAAGCGCACCTTCTCCGAGGCCAGGGGGGGCCGGGCGCAGGCCGGGTTGGTGGGGAAGAAGGGGTGGTGCGGGGCCAGTCCCAGGTCGGCGGCGACGAGCACGGCCACCACACCGGGCATCTCCGTGGCGGCGGACGTGTCCACCGACCTGATGCGGGCGTGAGGGAGCGGGGAGCGGACGTAGGCCAGCCGGAGTGCGCCGTCGATCCGGATGTCGTCGACGTAGCGGCTCTGGCCGACCAGGAGCTCGGGGTCCTCGACCCTGCGGACGGCGTTTCCCAGGATGGAACCCGGCATCGGGGCAGAGTACGCGGCGGGGGCGGTCGGGAAGCCAGGGGGCCGGGGCGTGGTTGCCTGGGGACGTGAGCCTGACTCCGGCCGTCCCGCTCTCGGTCCTCGACCTGGCCCCTGTCCCGATGGGCAGCAGCCCGGGTGACGCCCTGCGGAACTCGGTCGACCTGGCCCGGACCGCCGAGCGGCTCGGCTACCGGCGTCACTGGGTGGCCGAGCACCACAACATGCGCGGCATCGCGGCGTCGGCGCCGGCGGTCCTGATCGGGCACCTGGCCCAGGTCACGACCACCCTGCGGGTCGGCTCGGGTGGCGTGATGCTCCCGAACCACCCCCCGCTGGTCGTCGCCGAGCAGTTCGGGATGCTCGAGGCGCTGCACCCGGGGCGGATCGACCTCGGCATCGGGCGGGCGCCCGGCACCGACCCCGCCACCGCCGCCGCCCTCCGCCGCTCCCCGGCCGCCCTCGGTGCCGACGACTTCCCGGAGCAGCTCGGCCAGCTGGTCGCCTTCTTCCAGGGCACCTTCCCCGACGACCACCCCTACCGCCACATCCACGCCGTCCCCGGGGAGGGAAACATGCCGGCGCTCTGGCTCCTGGGATCGAGTGGCTACAGCGCCCAGGTGGCGGGGCTGCTCGGGCTGCCGTTCGCCTTTGCCCACCACTTCAGCCCCGAGAACACCGAGCCGGCCGTGGCCCTGTACCGGACGAGCTTCCGGCCCTCGGTGGTGCTCGAGGAGCCGTACGTGATGCTCGGGGTCAACGTGGTGTGCTCCGAGAACGACGAGCGCGCCCGGTGGCTGCACGGGCCGGGGAAGCTGCAGATGCTGCGCCGGCGCACCGGGCGCCCCGGGCGCATGTCGAGCCCCGCCGAGGCCGCCGCCCACGACTGGGCGCCGGGGGAGCAGAGGCTGGCCGACAGCCTGGTGGCCCATCACGTGGTCGGGGGAACGGACACGGTCCGGGCCGGGCTCGACGGCCTCCTGGACCGAACCGGCGCCGACGAGCTGATGGTGACTACCAACCTGTTCGACAACCCCGACCGGGTCCGCTCCTACGAGCTCCTGGCCGAGGTGGCCGGCCTGCGATCCGGACCGGTGGCGGTCACCTCGTAGCGCGACGGGAGGGCTGTCCGTGGGCCGCGCCCGCCCCACGACAGGGACGCGCATCAGCCTCTGGCTCGTTTGCCGGCGCGGTGTCTGCGGACCCGCATCAACGTCCCGCAGGGCTGCACCGAGCAGTAGACCTTCGATCGATTGAGCGTGTCGTCGAAGAACATCCAGCTGCAGTTCGGGTTCCGACAGATCTTGAGCCGCTCGGGCTGGCCGGTGGAGATCAGGATCACGGCTGACACCGTTACGGCGGCGACGAGCGAGGCCCCGTCCCGTTTCGTCGGCTCGGTGTACACGACCGCACCCTGGTCGGGCCCCGGCTTCACCCGGTTCCGCAGGGAGACCTGCCTGACCCCGGCGTCGAGCCGGGCGACAGCAGCCGGCCCGACCGTTCCCTCTCGGGCCCACTCCTCGAGAGTCGACCGGAGCAGCGTGCGTGCCGATCTCAGCCTGGTCAGGGGAAAGGGCGCCCCTTGCGCCAGAGCGAGGTCGTGGCGAGCCATGAACCAGGCCTGCCAGTCGCGGTCGGGGAGCCGGTCCAGGGCCTCTTCCCCGGGTTCCAGATAGTGCGCAAAGGCGCTGTTGACCAGATCAAGGCATGCGTACTCGCTCGACTCCCTCGGGATGAGCCGCTCGGTGAGTCGAGGTTCGGGCATCAGCCGTAGCGCCGGACCTCGGGCCACAACTCCGCCCACGGCCTGGTCGGCCCATCGGCTATCCAGACGCCGACACCCTCCTCGTCGTTGTTCACGTGGAGGCCGTTGTCGAGCCGCCCGGCCGGGCGGACGGACGTGAACATCCGAGCGAGCAGCTGGGGCCGCAGTCCGACAGCGACCACGGTCGTTGCGTCCTGCGGAGGCGGTCCCCAGAGCCAGTAGGCGTTGTGGCCACTGTAAGCCGGGGGTAGCCCCAGGCTGCGGCCGTACCGGTCGACGGCCCCGGCCTCGCCGTAGTTGCGGGTGAGGATGATCGTCGTCGCTCGTGATCCGGTGGGAACCGTCCGGTAGGCCGCGGCGATCTCGTCGACGTACCGGGGCCAGGCGACCGTCTCGCCGACGTCATAGTCGATCGCCACGATCGGGGTGGCATGCAGGGTAGCAACGGGGAGGAGCGGGAGCGTGATGACCGCATCGGCGGCGAGGGCAACCGCCACCGCCGCGCGGACGCTCCACCTGCGCGCCACCGGGCTGGCCCGGCGGGTCCACCGCACCGTGGGCTCGGCACCCGCCGCGATCAGAACGGGGAACATCGCCGCCAGGTAGTAGGGCTTTCCGGACGTCACGAGAAACGCCACCAGGAGCAGGACGTACGCCAGTCCCAGCGGGCGGGCCCACCGGATTCGTCGGTCGCGGAACAGCCGCACCATGCCGGCCAGCCAGATCGGCACCAGGGGAGGGCTGCACAGGACGAACTGAAGGACCACGACCTGCCAGCGCGGCGCCGACGTGCCCGACTGTCCCCGGGCGATCGCCCGGGCCACGTCGAGTTGGGGCCAGTGGTGGACCGCCTGCCAGACGAGGTACGGCGACCACAGCGCGCCGGCCAGCACCGCTCCCCCGACCGCCCACGGCGACGCCAGCGATCGACGCGGGCCGAGGACCACGGCCCCGGCCACGATCGCGACGGCCAGGAAGGCGACGAGGTCGCTGTCCAGCAGCCCCACGCCGGTGACCAGCCCGAAGGCGAGCCACCAGCGACCGTTGCCGGACCGGAGGGCCCGGACAGCGATCAGTGCCATGGCCGCCCAGCACGTGAGCAGGAAGGTCGTCGTGCTGAGGAGGTGCCCGGTGGCGAGAAGGATGTTCGAGGCGCCGATCGCCGATGCGGCCAGGACCTGACCGGTCCGGCCGGCGCCGAGCTCCCGCGCCAGAGCCGCCGTGATCACCACGGTCCCCGCCGCCGCCAGCTCCGACGGGATCCTGAGGACACTCACCGAGGTCGCCGACACGGCGGACATGACCCGGGCAAGGGCGGGGACCAACGGCGGTTGGTCCGGGTAACCCCAGGCCAGGTGCCTGCCGCAGGCCAGGAAGTACAGCTCGTCCCGGTGGTACCCGTACCGACCGGAGAGGACCACGAGCACCCCGAGCACGACGGCGGCGACGGCCAGCGTCGGGACGAGGGCCAGGGAGGGCCTCTGTGCCGCCGGATCGTCGTGACTCACGGTCGCGCCAGCTCGTCGTCTCAGGGGGTGCCTCGTTCCGGGGAGGAGGACGTAACGTGCTATTTCGGCTTATGCCCGTTACCACCCCGCCTCGAACCCCTCCCCGGCATCGCCGACCCGGGCTCTGATGTCACCGGTCCTCCCTCTGGGGGAGGACGGGCTTCACGTCGAGAACAGGCGTACCGTCGACGGCCTCCATCTGGTCGATCTGGACCCGGGGGCCGTCGACGGCAAGCACGGTGACCTCCTGGAGCCCGATGGGGTTCGGCCTGTCCGGGGACCGGGTGGTGAAGACGCCCAGTTGGGAGCGGCCCGGATCGTTCCGGGGACGGGTGCGCAGGACGTCACGGCGGGCGAGGCCGAGCCAGGTCACCACGACGATCCGGGCCCCGACCCCGAGCCCTTGGAGTCCCTCGGCGAACCGGTCCTCGATCACCAACCAGGCGTCGGGTGCGCCCTCGTCGCCCTGGCGGGGGGCGTCGGCGCGGTCCACCAGCGTCGAGGTGACGACGCCTATCGGTTCCAGCTCGATCAGCTCCGGCCGCGTCATCCGGGCACCCCCCTCTCTCCCGGTCCCGGACGGGGAAGGTAGCCAGGACCGCAAGAAGGAACCGGTCAAATCGTTCTAATCTCCGCGGGCCAGTCGATCCGTGGAACGGAGGGGAGACCGATGATGGAGCCGGGAGCGGGGACGCGGGGAAGCCCCGCCGGGCGGCCCGTCATCCCGCGGCGCCGGTTCCTCGGCTACCTGATCGCCGGACCGACCCTGGCCGCCGCCGCCCCCCTCGGGGTGGAGCTGCTCCGGGCCCCGGCCGCGGCCTCGGTCCCGTCCCTGGAGCCATCCGATGTCTACGACCTGAGCGACCTGCTCACCGACGCCGCCCGCCCGACCTCCGGGCTCATCGTGGTGCGGGTGAACCCTGACGGAACGGCGTCCTTTGCCCTGCCGAGGGCGGAGGTCGGACAAGGGATCACGACGGCGGTGGCCATGACCATCGCCGACGAGATGGACCTGCCCCTCGAACGGGTCCACGTCACCCTGGCCGACGCCCGCCCCGAACTGGTCTGGAACCAGCTGACCGGGGGATCCAACACGATGCACGCCATCTACACCCCGGTGCGGGTGGCAGGAGCGATCGCGCGGGACCAGCTGGTCGCAGCGGCGGCCGCCCTCCTCGGGGTCCCCGCCGCCGACCTGTCGACCGATGCAGGCGTCGTGCGGGCCCCGGACGGCCGCACCGCCACCTACGGGCAGCTGGCCTCCTCGGCCGCGTCCACCACGACGTCGGCGGTCAAGGTGACGCTCAAGGACGAATCGCAGCTCAAGGTGGTCGGCACACCCCGGAACCGGATCGACGCCCTCGACATCGTCACCGGGCGCAAGACCTTCACCATGGACCTCGACCTCCCCGGCGCCCTGCCCACCATGGTGTGCCGACCCCCGACCATCAACGGCGCGGTAGGCACCGTCCACAACCTCGATCAGGTCAGGAGCATGCCCGGGATCACCGACGTGGCCGTGGTCCCGACGGGCGTGGCCGTCCGGGGGGCCACGTTCGGTCAGTGCATCGACGCGGTCGACGCCCTGCACGTGACGTGGCGGCCGGGCACCGCCGAGGGCAAGTCCGACTCCAGCGTGCTGGCGGAGCTGAAGGCGGCCGAGCTACCCCTGGCCCCGAATCTCGACCCGCTGGCCCGGACGGTGGACCGGAGCTTCACCTTCCATTTCGTGAGCAACAGCCCACTCGAGACCAACTGCGCCATCGCCGACGTCCGATCCGATGAGGCGGAGATCTGGTCCAGCCTCAAGTCACCGATCGTGGCGCAGCAGACGATCGCCCAGGCGCTCGGGCTCCCCC
>DASUHN010000382.1 GCA_036273495.1 Acidimicrobiales bacterium
CAACTGCCGGATGAACGGGGTGATCCTCTCCGACGCCCGCGTCCGGCACGTGCGCTTCGTCGACTGCCGCCTGGAGGAGGCCAACCTCCGGTTCTCCCGTCTGGAGAACGTGGTGTTCGAGGACTGCGCCCTCGGCGGGGCCGACCTGACGGGCGCCACGCTCGAGTCGGTGACGTTCGACCGGTGCGACCTCCGGCGCGCCGAGCTCCACCAGGCCACCATGACCTCGACCCGGGTGGCCGGCTGCGAGCTCGAGGGTCTCCGCGGGGCCACCAGGCTGGCCGGGTCGACGATCACATCCGGCGAGCTCATGCCGCTGGCGCTGAGCCTCCTGGCCGAGCTGCGGATCAGCCTGGAGGACTGAGGTCGGGGCCCTCGACGTTGAACACCGGCTCGCCCCGGCCGGCCCGCACCACCACCGCCACGCCCGGCTCCGAGCTGGGATTGGCCTCGCGGTGCACGGCGTACGGCGGCACGTAGAGGAAATCTCCGGGACCGGCCTCCACCGTCTGGCCCCCGTCCGGGCCGAACTCCATCCGCATCCGGCCGCTCACCACGTGGAGGGTGCTCTCGTACTCCCCGTGGTGGTGCCAGCCCGAGGTGGCGCCGGGCTCGGTCTCGACCAGGCCGGCCCACATCCCGTCGGTGGCGACGGCCTCGCGCCGCCTCATCCCCGGGGTGCCGCCGCCCGGGACCAGCCCGTCCCGCCCGATGCGGCGTACCGAACCCTCGGCCATGGTCGCTCCCTCCGGTGGTCACCCCTGGCACCGGGACCGTACATACTCGGCGGCGTGGACGACCGCCCTCCCCAGGAGCCGGGCCAGCTCGACTTCGGTCTCGAGGTGCCCTACGGGTTCCGGGCGGGGGAGCTGGTGAAGGTCGAGGGGCTGCGGGGCAGCTTCCGGTTCGTGGCGGTCAAGCGGGACCGGGGCGGCCCGGTGGCCGACGTGTACGGGCCCCTGCCGTCGGGGGGGCGGCTGGTCGGCGCCGCCAAGCTCCGCTCGGTCGATCCCCGGCGCCTCAGCCGGGACTGAGGGTCGTCTAGGCCGACCCGGCGGGGCGGGGGCCGGCGCCGGCGGGGAGGGAGGCGCCCTCGGGGAACTCGGCGTCCATCGAGGCGCGCAGGGCGGCGACCATCGGATCCCGGAAGCGGAGCTTGCTGACCCGGTGGGCGGCGGCGTCGAGCGCGGCCAGCTGGCCGGCCAGGGCCTGGGCCTCCTTGACCAGGTCCTCGTGGGGCACGGTGCGGTCGAGGATCCCTACCGGGACCGCCTCGTCGGGGCCGAAGACCTCGGCCAGCCCGAGCATGCGCCCGATGAAGGCGGGGTTGAGCCGCCCCTCGCAGATGTCGATGGCGCACTGCGGCAGCGGCATGCCGATGGCCACCTCGTTGGCGGTGAGCTTGAACGGCCCCTCGGCCCCGAGCCGGTAGTCGGCCGAGATCATCAGGAACAGCCCCATGGCGATGGCGTGGCCGTTGCAGGCCGAGATCACCGGTCGGGGAAAGGTGAGCACCCGCTCCGCCAGGGCAAAGCCGCCCCGCAGCATCCCGCTGGCCGCCTGCCCCCCGCCCCGGAGTGTGGCCAGGTCGAACCCCCCGCAGAAGACCCGCTCGCGACCGGTGAGCACGACGACGGCGCCGGCCTGCTCGGCCCGGTCCAGCCCGTCGTTGATGGCGGCCTGCATGGCCGGGCTGAGGACGTTGACCTTGCCGTCGTCCATGCGCAGCGTGGCCACGCCTCCGTCGATCTCGCAGCTGACCAGGGTGCTCACAGCCGACTCCTCCTCGCTCCGGGCTCTGGACCATAGCGATCCCTCACCACCGCACGACCGTCCTCCCGATGGTCCGGCGCTCCTCCATGGCCTCGAGGGCTGCGGGCAGGTCTTCGCACCCGACGGTCGCGCCGACGACCGGGCGGACGCGGCCGGCGGCGACGAGCCCGGTGAGGCGGGCGTGCACCTCCTCGCCTGTGGCGCGGGGCGTGATGTTGAAGCCGGTGGCGCGCCGGGCCGCCTCGGGGTGGGACGTGTAGGCCAGCAGCACGCCGCCCACCGAGAAGTTGCCGAAGCACAGGGTACGCGGGGTGACGAAGGGCTGCTCCTCGGCCTCGATCCCTCCCGAGAAGCCGATGATCCGGTATCGCCCGCCGTACGCGAGGCAGCGCAGCGACTGATCGGGAAGGCCCACCCCGTCGAAGACCAGATCCACGCCCCGGCCCCCCGTGACGGCGTCGACCTCGGCCACGAAGTCGGTGGCCCGGTAGTCGACGACGGCGTCGGCG
>DASUHN010000383.1 GCA_036273495.1 Acidimicrobiales bacterium
GCGCCGGCGTAGGAAGCGGGCTGCTGATCAGTCACCGCACGTGGGGCCGGCGGGGTTGGGGTCCCCGGCGGCACAGCGATGAGGCGTCAGCCGAAGAGCCATCAACTCGGCGCTGGTTCGAGCGATCCCTCGAGCACGGCCTTCGACAGCGTCACCGGTACCGAGATCGGGTACTCCCCGGACACGCACGCGGTGCAGAACCCCGCCCCCGGCGCCTCGATGGCCCGGAGCATGTTCTCCAGCGAGAGAAACGTGAGCGAGTCCACGCCCAGCACGTCCTGGATCTCGGTGACGGTGAGGTTGGCCGCCAGCAACTCGGCGCGCGTGCCGGTGTCGACGCCGTAGAAGCACGGCCACCGGTACGGAGGGCTCGACACCCGCAGGTGGACCTCGGTGGCGCCGGCCTCGCGCAGCATGCGCGTGATGGCCCGCTGCGTCGTGCCGCGCACGATCGAGTCGTCGACGACGACCAGCCGCTTGCCCGCCACGTTCTCCTTGAGCGGGTTGAGCTTGCGGCGCACGCCGGCGGCCCGCTGCTCCTGGTTGGGGCTGATGAACGTGCGGCCGATGTAGCGGTTCTTCACCAGACCCTGGCCGTAGGGGATCCCGCTGGCCCGGGCGAAGCCCTCGGCCGCCGGCACGCCCGACTCGGGCACGCCCATCACCAGGTCGGCGTCGACCGGGGCCTGCTCCGCCAGCAGCTCACCCATGCGCCGGCGGGCGCCGTGCACCTCCTTGCCGTACAGCACGCTGTCGGGCCGGGCGATGTACACGAACTCGAAGGCGCAGAGGCGGGGCTCCACCCGGCCGGCGGGGAAGGGCCGCAGGGTGCGGTAGCCGCTGGCGTCGATGACCACCATCTCCCCGGGGTCGAGCTCGCGCACGTACGCCGCCCCGACCACGTCGAGGGCCGAGCTCTCCGACGCCAGCACCCAGCCGACGTCGAGCCGGCCCAGGCACAGCGGCCGGAAGCCGTTGGGATCGCGCACGCCGATCAGATGGGCGGCGTCCATGAGCACGAAGGAGAAGGCGCCCTGCAGCTCGGGAAGCACCTGGACGAGGGCCCGCTCGAGGTCGCGCCCGTCGCTGCGGCCGTCGTCGTCGGCGGGAAAGCGCCGGGCGATCAGCTCGGCCACCAGGTCGCTGTCGCTGGCCACGGTGCCGGGCAGCATCCCGGTCTGCGCCGCCAGCTCGGCCGTGTTGGTGAGGTTCCCGTTGTGGCCCAGGGCAAAGCCCGCCTCCCCGACCGACCGGTACACCGGCTGGGCGTTGCGCCACGTGGACGCCCCGGTCGTCGAGTAGCGGGTGTGGCCGATGGCCAGGTGGCCGGACAGCGGGGTCAGGGTGCGCTCGTCGAACACGTTGCTCACCAGGCCCATGTCCTTGACCACGGTGATGGTGGCCCCGTCGGACACCGCCATCCCGGCCGACTCCTGGCCCCGGTGCTGCAGGGAGTACAGGCCGTCGTAGGTGAGGAAGGCCACCGGCATCCCGGGCGCGTAAACGCCGAAGACCCCGCACGCCTCCTTCACGCCGTCAGTCTCCCACACCCGGCCTGCCCTCATGTCGATCTGGCATACCGTTCGGGCCGGCATGATCGACCTGCACACCCATTCGAACGTCTCGGACGGATCGGACGCCCCGGCCCGGATAGCCGAGCTGGCCGCCGCCGCCGGGTGCACGGCGTTCTCCCTGACCGACCACGACCGCCTCGACGGCCAGGGCGAGGCCGGGCGTCGCGCCGCCGAGCTCGGCCTGGCCCTGGTGCCGGGCTGCGAGATCAGCTGCGAGTGGCCCGCGACGTTCCACCTCCTCGTCTACTTCGTGGAGGCCGGCGCCGGCACCCCCATGGAGACCGAGCTGGCCGACCTCCAGCGGGCCCGGGACGACCGCAACGGGGTCATGATCGAGCACCTGCAGCGCCTCGGGCTGCCGGTCACGATGGAGGAGGTCGCGGCCGAGGCCGGCGGGGTCGGGATCGGGCGGCCCCACGTGGCCGCCGTCCTCGTTCGCAACGGCGCCGTCTCGTCGGTCCAGGAGGCCTTCGACGTCTGGCTGGCCAAGGGCCGGCCCGGCTACGTGGACAAGCGCCGGCTCCATCCCGACGAGGCCCTCCGGGTGGCTCTCGAATCGGGCGGGGTTCCGGTGGTGGCCCACCCCCTGTCGCTCGGCCTGGAGCCCGCCGGGCTCGACCGGACCCTCGGGGAGCTGGCCGCCCTCGGCCTGGCCGGCATGGAGTGCATCTACGGCCGCTACACGCCGGAGGAGCGGGCCGGTCTGGCCGACCTGGCCCGCCGCCACGACCTGGTGGTGACCGGCGGCTCCGACCACCACGGCACCTACAAGCCCGACCTGACCGTGGGCACGGGCCGGGGTGACCTCGACGTTCCCGACTCGGTGGTGGCCGACCTGGAGGCCCGCCGCAACTGACTCCGGCCGTGTCGGTCATCGTGCCCGTGCGGAACCGCCGGGAGCTCCTCCGGTGCTGCCTCGACGCCCTGGGCGGCCAGACCCTGGGGGACCACGAGGTGATCGTCGTCGACGACGGCTCGACCGACGGCTCGGGGGAGGAGGCGTGGTCGGACGAGCGGTCCGGGCGCCCGGTACGGGTCCTGCGCACCCCGTCGGTCGGGGCGGTGGCGGCGCGCGCCGCCGGGATCCGGGCGGCCCGGGGCCAGGTGCTGGCGTTCACCGACTCCGACTGCACGCCCACGGCGGGCTGGCTGGCCGCCGGCGTGGCCGCCATCCGGGCGGGGGCGGCGGTGGCGGTGGGCCCGACCTGGCCGGCGGGGCCGGTCCGGCCCCTGGAGCGATCCCTGGCGTCGGACGGCCGCGACGGCCTCTACGCCACGTCCAACGTCTTCTACGAGCGCGCCGCCCTGGAGGCCGCCGGCGGCTTCGACCCCCGGGCCGGCTCACGACTGCGCGTCCGCCCGGGGCGGACCCTCCGGGGAACCGGCTTCGGGGAGGACACCCTGCTGGCCTGGCGGGTCATCCGGGCGGGCGGGGGCACGGCCGTCTGCCCCGGGGCGGTCGTCCATCACTACGTGTTCCCCGCCGACCTCGCCGACAGCGTGCGGCGGGCCTGGTCGGTCGGCGCCTTCCCCGC
>DASUHN010000384.1 GCA_036273495.1 Acidimicrobiales bacterium
CCCATCGAGCTCGTCGGCGGCGGTCGTGCGGCCGGAGAGAACGGAGAAGCGATCCTCTGCGCACCACGGTTCCCCCACCACCCCGGCCAGCGCCCCCCAGTCCTCGTCGTGCCGGCAGGCGATCGCCACCCACGAGTCGTCGGCGGCGCAGGCGTAGATGCCGTGGGGCGCCATCGGCGGGGCCGGGCTGCGGTTGGAGGCCACCGGGATGTCCCGCTCGGCCCGGGCGTTGACGGTGGCGTCCAGGGCGGCCAGGCCCGCCAGCGTGATGCCCGCCTCGGCGCAGGCGATGTCGACCCACTGGCCCTGACCGGTGCGGCGCTGGTGGTAGAGCGCCGCCAGGAGGGCTATGGCCATCATGTAGGCGCCGGAATGGTCCATGTAGGAGTAGCCCCAACCGGCGGGCTCGAGCCCGGGCAGCCCCGAGGTGTGGGTGAGCCCGCCCATGGCCTGGGCAATCGGGCCCCAAGACTTGAACGAGTGGTACGGGCCCTCGTAGCCGAAGCCGGAGTTGGACACGTAGACGATGTCGGGCCGCAGCTCGCGCAGGCGCTCGTAGCCGAACCCGAGGCGGTCCATCACCCCGGCGGCAAAGTTCTCCGTCACGGCGTGCGAGATCCGGACCAGCTCGGCCAGCAGCTCGCGGCCCCGCTCGGTGCGCAGGTTGAGGGTGACGCCCAGCTTCTCGACGTTGTGGTTGTTGAAGCCGGAGCCGCCTTCCGGCCCGAGGTCGCCCTGGATCCGGGGGCCGAGCTGGCGGACGATGTCCCACATCCCCTTGTTGACCGGGTCCTCGATCCGGATCACCTGGGCCCCGAAGGCGGCCAGCACCCGGGTGGATCCCGCCCCGGCCAGCTGACCCGACAGGTCACAGATCCGAACGTCGTCCAGCGCCCCGGTGTGGTGGGAGGCGTTGCCCCACGGGGCGGGCGGGCGGTCGGCGGTCATCGGGCCCAGCCTCGCGCGCTACCCCGGAAAGACGAGCCGCCCGGCCACCGCTCCGGTCGCCTGGGGGTCTCCCTCCTGCCCCTCACAGCCCGGGCTGGTGTCCCCCTGGCCACAGGAGGTGAAGAAGCTGGCCCAGGGCGTGCCGTCGGGCGCGATGTCGACACCGATGAAGTCGTCGCGCGCCTCGGCCGGCGACCCGTTGTACATCGGGTGCCCGGGCGGGTTGATCGTCGTGCTCCAGAAGAGGGGCGCAGCGGCGAGGGCGTTGCGGGTGGTGGTCACGTAGCCGTCGAGGCCGGTGGCGCCGCCCGTCGTCGCCAGGTACGAGACCGCCACCCCGCTGCCCCGCTGCGCCACGAACCACTGGCTGACCGCCGTCACGCCCGGTGGGGTCATGTCGAGAGGCGCCGTCCACGACAGTCCCCGGTCCCGGGAGATGCGCAGGTCCAGATGGGAACCGTTCAGGTGCACGGAGTAGAGATTGCCCCGCTCGTCCACGCGCAGCTCATCGGTGGCGGGGATGGTGAGCGGCGCCCCCTTGGCGTCGTGCAGGATCGGCCACGTGGCCCCTTCGTCGCTGCTGCGGGCCAGGAAGGTGGTCGACCCGCATGCGACGGTGACGTAGAGCGAGCCGTCCGGCGCCGGCTCCGGGTAGTTGCCGTCCCCGGCGTTGAAGACCTCGGGGTTGGTCCCGCACTCCTTGTGGGTCGGAACCGGCTGGGAGAACAGGATCGACGTCTGTGACCACGTGGCCCCACCGTCGAGCGAGCGGTAGCACGCCCGGTAGCCGGGGATCACCGGCGCCGCCCAGTAGAACAGCATGTCGTTCCCGCACCAGTACGCCACGTCCGGGTAACCGGACGGTCGGGCGCCTCCGGCGGGAGGGGGCGCGGTGGCGAAGCGGGGGTTCTCGGACTCGATGTAGGGAGTGAGGGCGCTGTAGGTCCACGTCCGCCCGTCGTCCCCGCTCACCATCAGATGGGCGTGGCCCGCCGGCACCTGGTCCTCGGTAGGCACCCCGCTCTGCTGGGGCACCGGGGTGGGGCTGAGGGCGTAGTAGAAGATCCGCCCCGTCCGGCGGTCGACGTAGACCTGGTCGTCCTGGGGGACCCACGTGGCCCCGGCCGGCTTCACGAACCGCCAGTGGGCACCCTGGTCGGAGGTGAGGGCCAGCCCTCCGGGCTGCACACTGGTGGACGGGCGCGGGCCCGGGGCGCCGGGAGCGAACCCGGTGCCGGCCAGCCCCGGGGTCAGCGTGGCGGGCTCGTACACGACCGTTCCGTCGGCGGTCACGACCACCCTGGTCTCCGCCCCCCCGTATCCCGTCTGGGTCTCGCAGGGCACCGGCGCGCCGGTCGCGCCGGCAACCACCACGCCGCCGGCGTGGTGGGCCACGGCGTGGCGGGTGGTGGAGCACCCCGGGCCGGCGCCGGACCCGGCCGAGGCGGCGAGCGGCGGCAGGCAGAGCGTGGCGGCGGCCGCGGCGAGACAGAGAAGACGGCGTGGGGTCCCCATGGCGTCTACTACGACCCCGGACCGCCCGCCTCCTGCTCCGCCCGGTCACAGCCATCTGCTTGAGTGGCCCCCGTGGAGGCGGGCACGCCGCAACCGTTCGACGTCTGCGGGGACCTCCCGGAGCCCGGGATCACGGTCCTCGAGGCCAGCGCCGGCACCGGGAAGACCTTCACCATCGCCGCCCTGACCGCCCGGCTGGTGGCCGAGGGCCGGGTGCCACTGTCCGGGATCCTGGCCGTCACCTTCACCCGGATGGCGACCGGGGAGCTGCGGGACCGGGTGCGGGAGCGACTGGTCTCGGCCGAGGAGGGCCTGGGACGGCTCGTCGACGCGGGGCAGGCCCCGCCGGCCGACGACGAGGTGCTCCGCCTCCTCGCCCGCGGCGACACGGGAGCCGTGAGGGACCGCCGCCGGCGGCTGGCCGACGCCCTGGCCACCTTCGACGCCGCCACCATCACGACGACCCACGGGTTCTGCCAGCTGGTGTTGGCCGGGCTCGGAGTGGCGGGAACCGTGGCCGTCGGCGCCGGACTCCTCGAGGACCCGCGCGACCTGGTCGAGGAGGTGGTCGACGACCTCTTCGTCCGCGGCGTCCTGCACTGGGGCGGGATGAACTTCACCCGGCGCCAGGCGCTCGAGATCGGCCGGGAGGCGGTGAACAACCCCGCCACCGCCCTCGAGCCCGACCCGGAGAAGGACCGCTCGAACATGCGGAGCCGGCTGGCCGCAGCCGTCCGCAAGGAGGTGGCCCGCCGCCTGCTCCACGCCAACCTCCTCACCTACGACGACCTGCTCGTCCGCCTGGAGGAGACGCTGGCCCACACCGAGCGCGGCGAGGCGGCGTGCGCCCGGCTGCGCGAGCGCTACCAGGTGGTGCTCGTCGACGAGTTCCAGGACACCGACCCGGTGCAGTGGGAGGTGGTGCGCCGGGCGTTCGGGACGCGCCAGACGACCCTTGTGCTCATCGGCGACCCGAAGCAGGCGGTGTACGCCTTCCGCGGTGCCGACGTCTACTCGTACCTGGACGCGGCGCGCATGGCCGACCACCGCTTCACCCTCGACGAGAACTGGCGCAGCGACGAGGACCTGCTCGAGGCCTACAACGTCGTGCTCAACCAGCTGCACCTGGGCCATCCCGACATCCCGTACCGCCCGGCGCGGGCGACCAACGCCCATCGGCTGTCCGGCCTGGCCGGAGCACCAGTGGGCGCAGCATTGCGGGCGCGGGTCCTGCACGCCGCCGAACAGACGGTGCAGATGACCGGAACCGGGAAGTGGGTCCAGAAGACGGCGGCGGTGGAGTGGGTGGCGGGGGACGTAGCCGCCGACATCGTGGCGCTCCTCACCAGTGGGGCCGAGCTGATCGACCGCCGCTCCGACGGCACCGAGGGGACCCGCCGCCCCGTCGCGCCGGGGGACGTGGCCGTCCTGGTGCGCACCAACCGCCAGGCCGGCGTGGTCCAGCGGGCGCTGCGGGCCGTCGGGGTGCCGGCCGTGGTGGCCGGCACCGAGAGCGTGTTCGCCACGCCGGCGGCCCGGCACTGGCTCTCACTCCTCGAGGCCCTCGAGCAGCCCGCCGACCGGGCGCGGGCGGTGGCGGTGGCGCTCACCGCTTTCATCGGCATGACCGCCGAGGAGGTGGCCGGAGCGGGGGACGGCCGGTGGGAGCAGGTCCACGACCGCCTGCACCAGTGGTCGGACGTGCTCCGCCGCCGGGGCGTCGCCACCCTGTTCCGCACGGTGACGGCGGGAGAGGGGCTGCCCGCCCGCGTCCTGTCGCGCGCCGACGGGGAGCGGGAGCTCACCGACCTGGCCCATGTGGCCGAGCTGCTGCACGCCGAGGGCAACGGCGGCCAGCTCGGCCCCCCCGCCCTGCGCGCCTGGCTGGCCCGCCGCATCCGCGAGGCCGACGACGAGAGCGCCGAGGCCGAGGAGCGCAGCCGCCGCCTCGACTCCGACGCCGCCGCCGTCCAGGTGCTCACCGTCCACCGGGCCAAGGGGCTCGAGTTCCCCATCGTCTACTGCCCCTACCTGTGGGACCCGGGTTGGGACCCCGGGGCCGGTCGTCCGGTGGTCTTCCACGATCCCGACGACGGCTTCAAGCGGAAGCTCGACGTCAGCGGGAGGGACGGCGGTGCCACCTACGACCGCCACTACAAGGTCCACCACGAGGAGGAGCGCGGAGAGGAGCTGCGTCACCTCTATGTGGCCCTCACCCGGGCCCGGCACCAGACCGTGATCCACTGGGCCCGGGTCCAGGACTGCGAGGACAGCCCCCTCGGCCGGATCCTGTTGTTCAAGCAGGCCGACGGATCGGTCCCGCCCGCCGGGAAGTTCACGCCGAAGGACAACCAGGTGCACGAGAAGCTGCTCGACCTGGCCCAGCACGTGCCGGCCGGCATAAGCGTGGAGCGGGCCACCGGACCGGGTACGGCGCGCTACGAGCCGGTCGGGACCTCGGCGCCCGCCTTCACCGGTGAGCTGCGGGCGGCGGCCTTCGACCGCACCCTCGACGTCCGGTGGCGGCGCACCTCCTACTCGGGCATCACCGCCGCCTCCCACGACGAGGTGGTCGGCAGCGAGCCCGAGGAGCCGGGGATCCGCGACGAGCCCGTCGTCCCGCCCCCTCCCGTGGACGCCGTTACTGACGCCCGTGAGGACGAGCTGCGCGCCGTGGCCGGGCCGATGGCCGAACTGCCGGCCGGGCCGGACTTCGGGACGTTCGTGCACGGCGTGCTGGAGCGGGTCGACTTCGCTGTCGCCGACATCGACGCCGCCCTCGCCGACGCCATCCGGGCCGAGCAGATCTACCACCCGCTCGACGGCGTCCCGGCCGAGACGCTGGCCGCCGGCCTCGCGGCTGCGCTCGCCACCCCGCTGGGGCCCCTGGCCCGAGGCGCGACCCTCCGGAGCATCTCGAGGCGCGACCGTCTCGACGAGCTGACCTTCGAGTACCCGCTGTGCGGAGGGGACCAGCCGACGGGGGAGGTGCAGATTACCGACATCGGCCGCCTGTTGGCGGAGACGGGTGGGACCGGGCCCCATCTCCTCGGGTACCCGTCCCGCCTGGCCGACCCCCTGCTGGGCTCGAACCTGCGCGGGTACCTCAACGGGAGCCTCGACCTCGTCTTCCGGCACCACGAAGCCGACGGGACGCAACGGTTCTTCGTCGTCGACTACAAGACCAACTGGCTGGCCCCCGACGGGGAGCAGTTGCGCGCGTGGCACTACCGGCCCTCGGCCCTCGATGCGGAGATGCAGCGGGCCCACTACCCCCTGCAGGCGATGCTCTACCTGGTCGCTCTCCACCGCTACCTCCGGTGGCGCCTCCCCGGGTACGAGCCCGGGCGCAACCTGGCCGGGGTGCTCTACCTGTTCGTGAGAGGGATGACCGGACCGGACACGCCGGTCGTCGACGGGCAGCCGTGTGGCGTGTTCGGCTGGCGGCCGCCCGCCGCCCTCGTCACCGGGCTCTCCGACCTCCTCGCCACCGGCTCGCTGGCCCCGTCGACGCCGGGGTAGGCCTCAGGCGGCCGGCGCCGCCGCCCGGGCGTGGCTTCCGATCAGCTCGACCAGGCGGTCCCAGTACTGCGGCGGGTAGTCGTGGCCCATCCCCTCGATGATCTCGAGACGGGCGCCGGGGATGGCGGCGGCGGTGGCCCGGCCCGCCTCCAGCGACACCAGCCGGTCGGCGTCCCCGTGCAGGACGAG
>DASUHN010000385.1 GCA_036273495.1 Acidimicrobiales bacterium
CATCGTGGACGACGGCGAGTACTTCGAGGTCCACCAGCACTGGGCCATGTCGATTACCTGCGGTCTGGCCCGGATCGACGGGCGGGTCGTCGGGATCGTCGGGAACCAACCCGCCATCCTGGCCGGGGTGCTCGACATCGACTCGTCGGAGAAGGGCGGGCGCTTCGTCCGCACATGCGACGCCTTCAACATCCCGCTCGTCACGTTCGTCGACGTCCCTGGCTTCCTTCCGGGAACCGACCAGGAGTACGGCGGCATCATCCGCCACGGGGCCAAGCTGCTCTACGCCTACTGCGAGTCCACCGTGCCGCGCATCCAGGTGATCACCCGCAAGGCCTACGGCGGCGCCTACGTCGTCATGAACTCCAAGTCGATCGGCGCCGATCTCGCCTACGCCTGGCCGTCGGCCGAGCTGGCGGTGATGGGCCCGCAGGGCGCG
The DNA here is from genome assembly GCA_036273495.1 of Acidimicrobiales bacterium. NCBI lineage: Bacteria > Bacillati > Actinomycetota > Acidimicrobiia > Acidimicrobiales > Acidimicrobiales bacterium. The sequence goes on from DASUHN010000385.1 coordinate 440, forward strand.
GTCGACATCGTCTACCGCCGCGAGCTGCAGATGGCCGCCGACCCCGTGGCCCGGCGCAACGAGCTGGTCGAGGAGTACGTGGAGCAGTACGCCAACCCCTACGTGGCGGCCGAGCGCGGCTACGTCGACGACGTCATCGATCCGGCCGAGACCCGCCAGGTCCTGATCCGCAGCCTCGAGATGCTGCGCACCAAGCGCGAGGAGTTGCCCCGCCGCAAGCACGGCAACGTGCCCCTGTGACGGCCCGCACCCCCACCCGCCCATGACGTACCACCTCCAGCCCCCGGCCGACGACGAGATGGCGGCCATCGCCGCCGCCGTCGAGGCGGTCTGGCCCCGCCCCCGCCCGCCGGCCCAGGACGACGAGACCCCGCCCACCGCCTGGCGCTTCTCGGGGCGGTGGTGGGCCCGGCCCCTCGCGGCCCGCCGGGACCGCCCCTGGCGGTGGTGACGCCGGCGGAGCCGGGGCTCCCCGAGCTCACCACCGTCACCGACACCGAGGCCGTCTTCTTCGTCCCGGCGGGGGCGGAAACGGGCATGGCGACCGAGGTCCGCCGCCACGACGGCCTGGACCCCGACACCGGCTACGAGCTCGAGGGCACCGGCTTCCGCACCCTCCCCCGGCCGCCCGGAGAGCTGCTCTGCCGGGTCGCGACCGTCAACGACCTGCACTTCGGGGAGATCGAGGCCGGCCACCTCGCCGAGCTGCCGGTGGGCCCGGTCCTGCGCTCCGAGCCCGGGGAGGACCCCTACCCCGAGGTGATGAACGCCGCCGCCGCCGCCGAGATCGCCGCCGTCGAGCCCGACCTGGTCGTGGCCAAGGGGGACCTGAGCGACGCCGGCGCCGCCGCGGACCTGTCCGCCTTCTCCCGCTGCTACTCCGGCTTCGCCGGGCGCCTGGTGACGATCCCCGGCAACCACGACGTGGCCGGGGGGGCCCCGGGAGGCCCGCTGTCGCCCGGGCTCCCCGCCCGGGTGGACCTGCCGGGCGTGACCGTGGCCCTCCTCGACACCACCATCCTCCGCTGGCACACGGGTCGGGTCCCCGCCGACCAGCTGGAGTGGCTGGACGAGGTGGGGGCCGGCGCCGACCGGCCCGTGCTGGTGATGGGCCACCACCATGCCTGGGGGCCGGGGTCCAACAGCCGTCCCGCCGGCTACTTCGGGATCAACCCCGACGACTCCGAGGCTCTGGTGGCCCTGTTCGCCCGCCGGCCCCGTCTGGCGGCCTATCTGGCCGGCCACACCCACCGCAACCGGGTCCGGCGCTTCGCCGCCACCGGGCCGGTGCCCTGGGTGGAGGTGGCCAGCGTCAAGGAGTTCCCGGGGTGCTGGGCCGAGTACCGGGTCTACGAGGGGGGGATCCTCCAGATCGTCCACCGCATCTCGGCCCCGGCGGCCCTGGCGTGGACCGAGCGGACCCGGGCCCTGTTCGGCGGGCTGTTCCCGGGGTACGCCTTCGGGCAGCTGGGGGACCGTTGCCTCCGGGTAACCGGTCCGTGAACGCTTGGGGACAAACCTCCGGAAAACCACTCGAGGTGGGCGCCCAGCCGCCTCGTCGACCTTCCACTACCTGGCCAGGGCCAGCTAGACGGGGCTGGTCGCGCCTACCGCGTTATCCACGCCTGTGGACAACTTTGGGGACGAGGTCCCGGATCGGCACGCTGCGCGCGTGATCCGCGGCGGAGGGCGGGGGTTGACACCGCCTCGGCGCGGACTACCCGTCGGAATGACCAGATGCGCCCGCCGGCCCCCGGAAAGGCCGCGGGAGGGCGTTCAGGCCCGCCGGCGGGCGGCGACCAGGCCGGCCAGGTCGTCCATGATCCCGACCAGCTGGAAGTCCTTAGGCGTGTAGACCGCCGCCACCCCCAGCTCCCGCAGGCCGGGCTGGTCGGAGTCGGGGATGATGCCGCCGACCACCACCGGGGCGTCCACCCCCTCGGCCCGCAGGCGCTCGATGACCTCGGGCACGAGCTCCAGGTGGCTGCCCGAGAGGATCGAGATCCCGACCAGGTCGACGTCCTCGTCCCGGGCGATGGCGGCGATCTGCTCCGGGGTCAGCCGGATCCCGGGGTACACCACCTCGAATCCGGCGTCCCGGGCGGCCACGGCGATCTGCTCGGCGCCGTTGGAGTGACCGT
>DASUHN010000386.1 GCA_036273495.1 Acidimicrobiales bacterium
CCAGCTCCTACAACAGCAACGACTCGACCGCGGCGCAGAACGCCGAGTGCCAGAGCGACGCGACCTACGTCGCCAAGCAGCTCAAGGCCTTCATCGCCTGGGACATGCGCGCCGAGGTCGGGTGCACCACCGCGTTCCAGAACACCCTGGCCAACGACGGAGTGCTCTGCTTCTGCACGGTGACCGTGCCCGCCTCCTACTACCTCAGTTGGGCCCCGTATGTGTGGGGCACCGGGCTGCCCGACGAGACCCAGGGCTACCTGATGCGGGCGGAGATGATCTGCGACGAGATCGCCCCCTACCCACCCCAGTTCGCCGGCGAGGCGGACCTCAACGCCCCGCTCAAGAAGTCCCGCACCTTCGGTCTGGTCTGGCCGGGGGCGTCGAGCCTCGACAACACCCAGGCGTACGTTGCGGGTGCGCAGTTCTTTGCCCAGAAGCTGAAACAGTGTGGCATCAACCTGGTCGACGACGTGTCGTTCCCGATCGTCGACCCCAACGGCCCCGCCGACGCGCAGACGATCATGGCCAAGTTCAAGAACGACCACGTGAGCGACGTGATCATGGTGGCCGACCCGATCGATCCGGTGTATCTGACCACCGGTGCCACCAAGCAGGACTACTTCCCGGAGTGGATCGACACCGGATCGGCGCTGACCGACGAGACCCATTTCGGGCGGCTGTACGACCAGACCCAGTGGCGTCACGCCTTCGGGCTCAGCCTCCTCCCGGACCGGGTCCCGACCGATCTGACCGACGCCCTGCACCTGTACGAGTGGGAGTACAAGGCCCAGCCGCCCGCGACCCACGAGGACAGCACGGCGGCCTGGCCGTTCTCCTTCTTCCTCACGACGGGGATCTCCCTGGCCGGGCCGGACCTGACGCCGCGCACCTTCCAGTGCGGGGAGCCCCCGTACACCTCGACCACCCACGCCGGGTGGCTGGGGGCCAGCGCCAGCATCCCCTGCGTCGGCCGGGTCTACCCGGGCCTGTTCGGGTACCCGATCTCCCCGAGCGACTATCAGAGCCGGGTGGCCAACTCGGTGGTGAGCTGGGGCTCCAAGTTGTGGCCGTGGGACGACTACAACGTCTACGACGACGCCACCCTCATCTGGTGGGACCCCACCGCCACCGGCTCGGACGAATCCAACACCCAGGGTGTGGGCATGTGGCGCTACGTCAACAATGGCAAGCGCTATCTCTACGGCCAGTTCCCCAAGGCCAACCCGCCCTGGTTCCAGGCCGCCAACACGGTCACCATCTTCAGCGGGCTCCCCGGTCCGGACACCCCCCCGAGCTACCCGTACGCCTGCTACTACATGTGCTGAGCCAATATATGTGCTGAGCCGATCCCGGCCGGTACCTCAAGTCTCCGGGGGCGGGAACCGATGCGCTCGGTGGACCGTTGACCAGGTGGAGGTCGGGGACGGGTTGAACCAGGAACGGCGGTGAGCGCTCGCAGGTCGGGCCGGCGGGTGGTGGGCGGAGCACTGGCACTGCTCGGGGTGGTCGCGGCCTGGGCCCCGGCAGCGGGCGCCAGGAGCCGTGCCCCGGCCCGCGTCCACCCGACCGTCCGCCCGGCGGCCCCGGCCCGCCCTGGCTCGGGCGCGACCCGCCCCGTGGCAGCCCATGCCGCGCCCCTCCGTCCGATCACGGCCGACCTCCGAGTGGCGCCCCAGAGAGGTCAGCGCATCGACGGGTTCGGTGTCTCGGGAGGCTGGTGGCCGGCGAACGTGGGCCGGTTCCCGGCGGCGGCCCAACAGCAGCTCGGGGAGCTGCTGTTCGCCCCGACCGGGCTGGCGGTGTCCCAGTACCGGTACAACATCGGCGGGGGCGGGGTGGGCGTCACCGACCCCTACAAGGCTCCGCCGACCTTTCTCACCCGGACAGGGACGTACGACTGGTCGGCGGACCCCAATGGGCTGGCCTTCCTGCAACTGGCATCCTCGTACGGGGTTCCGGAGCTGATCGGGTTCGTGAACAGCGCCCCGGGGCAGTTCACCACCAACGGCAAGAGCTGTGGTGGTGTCCTGCGGCCGGACCGGATCAAGGCCTACGCCGCCTACCTGGCCCAGGTCGTGGCCCATCTCGACACGGTCGACCACATCCGGCTGTCCTACGTGAGCCCGATGAACGAGCCCGACACGTCGCAGCCGACGTGCCGGCAGGAGGGCATGGCGGTACCGGTCTCCGAGCGGGCGGCCGTGGTCGACGATCTGGCCCGTGACCTGGCCGCTCTTCCGGCCCGTCCGCGGGTCATCGCCGACGAGTCGAGCATGGTCCGCCAGCTCGTCGCCGAGGCCCCGCGCTGGCTCCCCGCCGCCAAGGGGGCGGTGGCGGTGATCGCCCACCACACCTACGACTACCCGGACCAGGCCACGCTGTCAGAGGTGAACCGGCTCCCGGTGAGCCACTGGGCCACCGAGATCTGCTGCTACGACGGGTCGGACTTCGGGTGGCAGTACGACCCGACGATGAGCTCGGGATTGTGGTTGGCCCGGACCATCCTCGGAGACCTGGGGGCGGCGCACGACTCGGCGTTCGACTGGTGGGTGGCGGCATCGCCCAACATCGGCTGCGCTCCCGGCCGGAAACCGGGCTGCCAGGACCGGGTGAACCCCGGCGGGCGCAACGACGGCCTCGTCTACTACGACCCGAACTGGAAGACCGACGGCAACGACACCCTGTACCTCACCAAGCGCTACTGGGTCATGGCCTCGTTCAGCCGCTACGTCCGGCCGGGGGCCGTGATGCACCAGGTCGGCGGGCTGCCGGCGGGCGTCGAGGCTCTGGCCTTCGAGCAGGGCCGGCACTGGTCGGTGGTGGCGGCCAACAACTCGTCCACCCGCAGCACGCAGACCGTGATCCACCTGCCGTCCCGGGTGGTCGCCGGCACGACGCACGCCTACGTCACCGACGTCCGGGCCAATCTGGCATCCCTCCCGACGAGCACGGTGAGCGGGGCGGTCACGCTCTCGCTACCCCCTCGCAGCGTGACCACCGTGGTCGTGGACGTCACCGGAGCCTCCCAGTCGGCGGTTCGCACCACCTCCCCGAGGGTGTCCCGCACCACCTCCCGCACCACCTCACGAGCCGGGGTCTAGGCAACCGAGCCCGCTCACGGGCCCGGGACCGGTCTCCGGCCCGGGTCATCCCCGAGGATGAGACGGATTCGGCGTCGGGACCGATGACCGGGCAAGGCGCCGTCGTTACTCTCCCAATGTGAGCCGGCCGGCCGAGGACGTAGTCACGCGCTCGGGCGGGGACCGGAGCCTGCTGGAGATGGCCCTGCTGGCGGCGGGGACGCTGTGGCTGCTCGGGGAGCTGGGACTGTTCCACGTGGCGGGCCGCACGCTGGCCTCGGTGGCCCTGGTCTGCATCGGCGCCGGGCTGCTCGTGACCCGCCGCACCGGCCGGCGCCGTTGGCCGATCCTGGTCGGCGGCATCCTGGCCCTGAGCCTGCTCGGCAACAGCGCCTCGGCCAACTTCCGCTCCGAGTTCGGAACCTCAATGGGGCCGGACTCCGAAACGCCAACGCAGCTGAACGGGATCCACGCGAAGTACGAGGTGGCGGCCGGGCCGCTCATCCTGGACCTCAGCAAGATCCAGTTCCCACCCGGTTCGCGGCGGAAGGTCGCGGCGAGCGTCGGGGCAGGTCCCCTCCACGTGATCGTGCCCTCGGATGTGGCGCTTCGTGTGTACGCGCACGACACCGCCGGACCCGTGACCGTCCTCGGTCACGACCTCGGCTCGGGCTTCGACGAGACCGGCAACTACCAGGACCCGGACTGGAGTAGAACCAACAAGTTCCGCCTGACCCTCGACCTGCACGTCGGGGCCGGGCCGATAACGGTGGACCATCCTGTACCTCAGGCCCCCAAGCCATCACCGGTGCCTCCGACCCCCAAGCCGTCGCCGGTGCCCGACGGGAAGCACTCCCAGTGAGGGCCTCAGGGGCCCCGACGAGGCACCACCACCACGCCACGACCGTGCGGGTCCCTCCGCCGAGGCGGCGCCGGGCTGCGACAGGCCGGTCTCGGCCCAGCCGGGTCATCTTCGGTGTGATCTACCTGATCGTCGGACTGGGCTACCTCTTCGACAGCCTCCACCTGTGGGCGGTGCATGCCGTGGACCTGTGGCCGCTGGCCCTGATCGCGGTCGGCACGTGGGTGCTCATGGGTCGCGTGGAGCGGGCCAAGGTCGACGAGGACCGTAGCGCCAAGCTCTCGGTGGCCGAGGAGCGGGTGCGGATAGCCCGCGAGCTGCACGACATCGTGGCCCACAGCGTCAGCCTCATGACCATCCAGATCGCCGCCGCCCGGCGGGTCGGGCGCAGCCAGCCCCGGGAGGCGGAGGAGGCCCTGGCCAACGCCGAGCAGACCGGCAGGCGGGCGCTATCCGAGCTGCGCAGCATGCTCTCGATGCTCCGCGGCGCCGACGCGTCGATCGGCGAGGCCGGTCCCCCGCGTCCCGACCCGGCCGGAGCCGGAGCGAATCGCCAGCCGCTCCCGGGGCTGGCGGACCTCGAGAGCCTGGTGAAGGAGTCGCGCGAGGCCGGCCTCGACGTGGACCTCCGGGTCTCCGGGGTGGAGCCCGACGCGGCCGGAAGCGTCGGCCTGGCGGTGTACCGCGTCGTGCAGGAGGCTCTGACCAACGCCATGCGCCACTCTCAGGGGGCCCATGTCCAGGTCGAGGTGACCTACGCTCCCGGATTCATAGTGCTGTTCGTGGACGACGACGGAGCGGGTGCGGCTTCGGCCCGGGGGACCGAGGGCCATGGCCTGATGGGCATGGCGGAGCGGGTTGCCGCCCTCGGCGGGACTCTGGACGCCGGGCCCCGCTCCCCGGGCCCGGGATGGCGCGTGCACGCCCGGATCCCGCTGCTGCCGGGCCAAGGTTGACGCCGCCGGCGTGAGCGGAGATCCGTCCGGGGAGGAGACCCGGTCTGCGGCCATCCGCCTGCTGGTCGTCGACGACGAGGCGCTGGTCCGGTCCGGCTTCCGCCTGATCCTGCAGAGTGAGCCGGGCTTCCAGGTCGTCGGCGACGCCGTCGACGGGGCGGCGGCCATCGAGGAGGCGCTCCGGTTGCGGCCGGACGTCGTGTTGATGGACGTCCGCATGCCGCGGATGGACGGGGTCGAGGCCACCCGGCGCCTCACCGAAGCGACCGATGTCAAGGTGCTGATCCTCACCACCTTCGACCTCGACGCCTACCTGTTCGACGCCGTCCGGGCCGGCGCCAGCGGCTTCCTCCTCAAGGACGTGCCCCCCGACGACCTGGCCGACGCCATCCGCGCCGTGGCGCGCGGTGACGCCCTCATCGAGCCCCGGATGACCCGGCGGCTGCTCGACGAGTTCGCCCGGCAGCCCGCCGGTGTCGGCCCCAGGGGCGCCGCCGGCCTCGACACCCTGACCCAGCGGGAGATGGAGGTGCTCCGGGCCGTGGCCCGGGGGCTCAGCAACGCCGAGATCGCCGAGGAGCTGTACATCAGCGAGACGACGGTGAAGACCCACGTGGCCCACATCCTCACCAAGCTGGCGCTCCGTGACCGGATCCAGGCCGTGGTGCTGGCCTACGAGTCGGGGCTGGTGTCTGCTGGAGGTTGACGGGCCGGTCGTGGTTCACCGGCGCGGGAATCGACCTGGGGGATGACCACCAATCCTCATCCGGGACGACGACGCGGTGGTCCCGGATCCGTACCGTTGACAGCATGACGAGGTTCTCGAAGTTCGGCACCGACTACACGGATCCCAGCGCCTATCCGGGGACGGCCCGTCTCGACCGCAGCGGCGCCGGTGCCATGGCGCACCGGGGATCCGGCGGGATCCTGCGCGGCGCGGCGGCGGTGGTCGTCGGCATCGTGGCGCTGGTGCTGGGCTGGCACCTGATCGGACTGGTGATCGGGACGGTCTTCCTGGCTCTCAAGCTGGCCGTGGTCGTCGGGCTGGTGGCCGCGGCGGTCGCGCTCGTCCGGCACTTCCGGTAGGTTCCGGGCCCCATGGGGCCCGCTCCGGTGACAGCGATCCGGTGAGGTTCGTCGTCTTCGGCGCCGGCGCGGTCGGCGGAGTCGTCGGGGGCCGGCTGGCCCAGCACGGCCATGAGGTGGAGCTGATCGCCCGCGGTGCGCACCGGGAGGCCATCGCCTCGGCAGGCCTGCGGGTCGACTCACCTGACGGGTCGGTGACCGTCGGGGTTCCGGTGCACGGAGAACCCGCCGAGGTGGAGTGGACCGGAGCGGAGGTGGTGCTGCTGGCTGTGAAGAGCCAGGACACCGCCGGCGCCCTCGACGCCCTGGCGCGGGTGGCTCCCGCCGACACGCCCGTCGTCTGCCTGCAGAACGGCGTGGCCAACGAGCGCGAGGCCCTCAGGCGGTTCGCCCGCGTCTACGGAATCTGCGTGATGTGCCCGGCCACCCACCTCGAGCCCGGGGTGGTCATGGCCCACTCCGCCCCGGTCACCGCCCTGTTGGACGTCGGCTGTTACCCGTCGGGCACCGACGGCGTGTGCGACGACGTGGCGGGCGCGCTCGGCGCCTCCAGCATGGAGTCCGAGGTGCGCCCCGACATCATGCGCTGGAAGCACACCAAGCTGCTCATGAACCTGGGCAACGCCATCGGCGCCCTGTGCGGGCCGGAGGCACGGAGTGGGCCGGTCAACGACGTTGTCCGCGCCGAGGGGATGGCGTGCCTGGAGGCCGCCGGAATTCCTTTCGCGTCCGCCGAGGAGGACCGGGCCCGGCGCGCCGACAAGCTCCGCGTGGTGCCGGCGGCGGGGGAGAGGTGGCGGGGGGACTCGTCCTGGCAGAGCCTGGCCCGCGGAACGGGGGCCATCGAGACCGCCTATCTGAATGGAGAGGTCGTCCTTCTAGGCCGGCTGCACGGGGTGGCTACTCCCGCCAACGAGCTGTTGGTCCGGTTGGCGCTGCAGGCGGCGCGGGAGCAGCGCCCGCCGGGATCGTTTGCCGCCACGGAGATCCTGGAGCGCCTCGGCGTCAGGGCTGGCTGAAGCCGCCGCTTCCAGCGCAAGGGGGTCCGCTCCCCGCCCCGGTGGTCATGGGATCCTTCTCCATGCCCGACATCTTCCATTACGTGCCTCACCCGCACATTGCCGCCCGGGCGGCCAGTGGGCCAACGAAGGTCCGGGACGTGGCAACCGACTACCACGGGACGACGGTCATGGGACGGTTCAACGCCGCCCTCGGCCTGCGCATCACCCTGATCGTCGGCACGATGTGGGCCGCCTACCTGTTCACGGCGGTGGCGTTGGTGTCCGCCCCTGCGGCCTTCAAGAGCGGGAACACGACGATCATCATCGCCTGGATCTCGTCGAACTTCATCCAGCTGGTCCTGCTGCCGATCATCATCGTCGGCCAGAACATCCAGGCCCGCGCCGCCGACAAGCGGTCGCAGGCCACCTACGACGACGCGGTCGCGGTTCTGGAGGAGGCCAAGCAGATCCAGGCCCATCTGCTCGCTCAGGATCGGGAGATCCAGAAGATCCTCGAGACACTCGGTGGGCCCGGGGGCGGGAACCGGGCGGGGTGACCCGACGGCGTCGCTCGGACGGCGGGCGCAACGCCGGACGACGCGGGTCCCCCGCCCCTCCCGCCACAAAAAAGTCCTGCCGTATATGAACTGTCGAATACGGCAAGCCAAATCACACCCTCGGTGAGCGTGGTCTCACCGAGGGAGCCAGCGAGCACCGGGTCCGGCCGCTCCTCGTGCTGGATCTGCCGCACGTGGCGAGAAAACAGCGGTCGTATCTGAACTTTCGAATACGGCAGCAGGAATTCAGATCGCGGGGGCGGGGGGAGGACGTCGTCGGCCGGCGCTCCGAACCAGCCGGAACCAGCGTGGAGCAGCGAACTTCCGCGACGCCGACGGCGACGCCGACGCCGACGCCGACGGGGATGGTGACGGAGCTCGTGCCCGCTACGGAGACCCCGCCCCGGGGACGGAGACCCGCACCGCCTCGATGCGGCCCAGCGGCTCGGCCGCAGCCTTCTGAGAGTGCGAGCTCGGTGCGGTCAGCGCGTAAAGGGTCCTACCGTCCGCCCCCCCGAGGGCGCAGGCGTAACAGATCTCCCCGAACACAGCCTCCTCGAGGACGCGCCCGCCCTCCTCGACCCGTACGCAGCGGGTGCTGAGGGGGTCGGCCAGCCAGACGGCGCCGGCTTCGTCCAGGCAGATGCCGTCCGGCACCGCACCTGCAGCCGAGAGGTCGGCCCAGACCCGCCGGTTGGTAAGGGTCCCGTCCGGATTCCGGTCGAAGGCGGTCAGGCGGCCGCCCATGCTCTCTCCCACGATGAGCGTGGACCGGTCCGGGGTGATCACCGATCCATTGGGAAAGCCCATGTCGTCGGCTGCCACGGACGCCGTCCCGTCCGGCTGGACGAGAGACAGCACTGTGGGCCGGGGCCGTTCGCCCGCGGCTGCCTCGCCCCGCCCGTCGCTCACCGCGTCCAGGTCGAATCCGAACCCCCCGACATAGGCCCGGCCCTCGGCGTCCACGACCATGTCGTTGTTCATGAACGGCTCGAAGGCCGACAGGTCGGCGTGGGTCACCAGCGCCCCGTCGGGTTCCTGGCGCAGGACGGCGCGGTCGCGCATGGCCACCACGAGCATGCGTCCGTCCGGGAGCCACCCGAGGCCGGAAGGCTGGGCCGCCACCTCGATCACCCGCTCGTCGTGGCCGGACTCGTCCATCCGGTGCACGGCGTGGTCGTAGAAGTCCGAGTACCAGAGATACGGGCTACGCCAGCGCGGACCCTCTCCGAAGTAGAGCCCGTCTCTCACGATCTCGGCGGCCACTCCGCCCCCCTTCCGGCCCGGCCTGCGCCGCCGGTCCGCCTCTCACCGTAGGGGAGGGGGCTCCCCCACGGGACGCCGCGGCGGGGCCTGCCGCACGAGGAGGGCCGGGTCGTCGTAGAGGGTGATCGCCGGCCTCCTGGTGTCTCCGGGGTCCTCCGTCTCGGGGGACCCGAGGAGCCCGGCGCCGACGAGGAACGTGAGCGTCACGAGCAGGAGGGCCCGTTCCGTGCGGGTGAGCGTGTGCGACGAGCCGGAGCGGGAACCGGCCGCGCCGCCCGAGGCTGGTGCCGTCGGCGCCGCCCCGGCCGGGGTGGTCGACGCCGGCGCGACCGACGCCGGCGTCGTGGTGGCCGCCCCCGCCGCCTGAGCGGGGGAATGGCTCCCGCCCGGACCGATCACCGCCACAACGAAGAGGGCGGTCAGCACCCCCACCGCCGCGAGGAGGGACCGGCGTCTCACTCTGAAGGGGTGACGGCCGCTGTCTTCGAGCGCCGGGAGCGTCCGGATCCCGTCGACCGCCGGTTCCCGGACCGGGCGATCACAGACTCGTCGGCTCCCAGATAGGACGCCACCACCTGAGGATGGTTCACGACCTCCCGTGGCGTGCCCTCGGCGATCACCCGTCCCAGCTCGAGGGCGATCATGGTGTCGGCGATGGCGGTGACGAGCGGCATGTCGTGCTCGATGACGAGCAGGCTGCAGCCGATCTCGTCGCGTATCCGCTCGAGGAGCGGCCCGAGAGCCTCGGTCTCGCGCTGGGCGATGCCGGAGCTCGGCTCGTCGAGGATCAGCACCGAGGGCCGGTGGGCTATCGACATCGCCAGGTCGACGATGCGGCGGCTACCGGTGGACAGCTCGGAGACGAACTTGTTGCGGAAGGCGCCGAGCCCGAGCAGCTCGATCAGCTCGTGGACCTTCCACGCCGCCTCGGTCTCGGTCTCGGCCACCGCCGGCATCCCGAGCGCGGCGGCCACCGGGTCCCGGACCTCGAGGTGCCGTTCCAGGGACACGGCGATGTTCTCGGCCACGGTGAGGGACGGGAACAGCCTGGCGTCCTGGAAGGAGCGGCCCAGCCCGATCCGGGCCCGGGCGTCGGGGGACGACCTCGTGATGTCGGTCGACCCCAGCTGGATCCGGCCCCCGCCGATCGGGACGAAGCCGGAGATGGCGTCGAAGATCGTCGTCTTCCCGGCGCCGTTCGGACCGATCAGCCCCAGGATCTCCTCCTTGTGGAGGGTGAACGACGGACCGTCGACGGCGCGGATGCCGCCGAAGCTGACCGATATCTCCTGGACGGTAAGAGCGGTGGGTCCCTCGAGCAGGCGTTGACGCCGGGCGGCAGCCTCCCGCCGGGCGGCGGCCTGGGCGCGGCCCGACGAGCCCGACGAGCGCGACGAGCGCGACCCGCTCGGTCCCGACTCGGAACCGCCCCCCGTGTCGACTCCCACGGCGGCGCCCGCACCTTCGAGGAACACCGAGCGGAGGATGTCCCCCCGCTCCAGGAGGTCGGCGGTCGGGCCGGAGAAGCGGACCTCTCCCTTCTCCATGAACACCGCCCGCTGCGCCAGGGTGAGGGCAACGTTGACCGACTGCTCGACCAGGATGACCGTGGTCCCCTGGTCGTGAATGGCGCGCACGATGTCCACCAGCTGGCCCACGATCGTCGGGGCCAGCCCCAGGCTGAGCTCGTCGATCATCAGCAGACGGGGCTTGGCGATGAAGGCCATCCCCAACCCGAGCATCTGCTGCTCCCCGCCTGACATGTTCCCGGCCAGCGTGTCGGCGCGCTCGCGGAGCACGGGGAAGTACTCGAGCACGCGGGCCGTGGCCGACCGGACGTGGTCGGGCTCCCGGCGGTACATCCAGCCCGCCAGCCGCAGACACTCGTTCACGGTCAGGGTGGGGAAGATGCTCCGGCCTCCGGGCATCTGGACGATCCCGAGACCGACCGCGGCCCGGGCGTCGGCGTGGGTGATGTCCTGGCCGTCGAAGAAGACGGCCCCGCCGGCCGGCTCGACCAGACCGGAGATGGCCTTGAGCAGCGTCGACTTGCCCGCCCCGTTGGTGCCGAGCAGGGCCACGATCTCCCCCTCGGCCACGTCGAAGTCGACGCCGAAGAGCACCTGCACCGAGTCGTAGGCCACGTCGAGGGAGGTGCAGCGCAGGAGGGACCGCTCGCCGGAGGTGAGCCGGGCCCGCCGCAGCTCGACCTGGGCGGCGAGCACCCGGAGCGCCCGCTGGGCGTCCCCGGGGACGTACTTCCGGGTGGCCGCCAGGATCAGGCCGCCCACCACCCAGTACGGAGCCAGAACCGCCACGCCCCACCGGATGCCGTCGTCGGTGGACACGCTGACCGCTCCGGTGAGAACGAACAGGACCCACACCCCGGCCACGAGGAACAGGGACCCGATGCCGAACGCGAGCGTGCGCACCCGGGCCGGGGCCACGAGGGCCAGCACCGAATAGAAGGGGGCGTAGAAGATGCCGGCCACGAAGCTGGTCCCGAACCCGAGGACGATCGACAGGCCGGCCACCGGCGCGGCGGCGGTGACCGCCAGGCCGATCCCCACTCCGGTCAGGGCGTAGCCGGCGTACCGCAGGGGTTCTCCGAGGCCCTTCTCCGACCAGCGCTGCGTCCAGCGGCCGCCGGCTATGACGCCGCCGAGGATGAAGACGTTGTTGGCGCCGATCACGAAGCCCCGGCCCAGGTCCCCGAAGCCGTAGGCCCGCTGGAAGAACAGGGGGAGGATGTAGACGAGAGGGATCAGGCCGGCGCCGACGAAGCACCAGGCGAAGAACTGACGCCGGAGGCTGCGCACCGCCCACAGCGTCCGCCACGCCTCCTGGAACCCGACGGGCGCCTCGTTCTCGACCTGTTCGGCGGCCTCGGCATCGTCGGTGCCACCCCGGCGCGGCTCGGGGAGGCGGACCGCAATCAGCGCCACGACCAGCATCGGCACGGCCAGAACGATGAATGCCGCCCGCCAGCCACCGGCGGCCGACACGATCCCGGCCGCCACCGCCCCCAGGATGGCGCCGATCTGGATGGCCGACGAGTGCACGGCGTAGGTGCGGGGCCGGTCCTCAGGGACGTAGTAGTCGGCCAGGAGCGAGTTGTGCACCGGGTCGTTGACCAGCTGCCCGACACCGGCCGCCAAGCGCACGAGGAAGAGCAGCGCCACGCTGCCGACGACGCCTGTGAAGAGGGTGAAGACCGCCGCCACGATACCGCCCGCGACGACGAGGACCCGCCGGGGGAGTCGGTCCCCCGCAAAGCTCACCGGGACGGCCGCGACCAGCGTCAGGGTGAGACTGATGATGATGACGAGGGCAAACTGCTTGTCCGAGAGGTGGAAGGCGCGCTCGATGGTCGGCGACAGGACGGCGAAGGCGTTGCCGCTGAACTGGTCGAACAGGTAGATGAGGGTGAGGGCCAGCAGTGGGAAGACGGACTGCGGGCCCACCAGGCCGAAGGGCCCGGCGCCGCCCTGGGGCCGCTCGACGGCGGGGGGACTCGGCACGAGCTCGTCGGTGGGGGTGGCTTCGATGGTCACGACGGCACCGGGGCGCGGGTGCCCCGGCCCCGACGGGGGCCGCCTTCCTCCGACGGGTCGGGGTCACCGTCGGCGCCGTTGCCGCTCTCGAGTGCGGACGCCATGGCCCGGGTAAGGGCACGCGCCTGGGTGGCCTCCATCTCCTTCTCCGCCCGCGTGTCGGCCAGGATGCTCGGAACGAGCAGGCCCCGCCGCACCGCCACCGTGCGCAGGAGCGGGTCCCGGATGTAGTCGTAGGCGATCTGGGCCAAGCCGCCGGGGAACAGCCACAGCAGGAGCAGGACGCCAACGCTGCTGGCCAGCACCTGGATGTGGGGGTTGAAGCCGGCATATTGCAGGCCGCCGATCCAAACCGTCCCGAGGAGCGCTCCGGGGATCGAGGTGGTTCCTCCGATGACGACGATCTCGAGCAGGACCAGGCTGATGCTGGGGTCGAACGACTGCGTCTCGATCACCTTCTGGCCGTAGGTGAACAGCGCCCCGGCGATCGCCGCCCAGAAGCCCGCCAGGGCAAAGGCCGCCAGCTTGGCCAGGGCCACGTTCACCCCGTAGCTCTGGGCCCCCCGCTCGTTGTCGCGGGCAGCGATCATCACCCGGCCGGCCCGGCTCCGGCGCACGAAGCGCGCCGAGAGCAGCGCCAGCGCCAGCATCACCAGGCACAGGTAGTAGTAGGCCCGCGGGCCGCTCAGGTTGTAGCGGCCGTAGAGCAGCGGTCGTTCGATGGTCTGGGAGTTGTTCGGCAGGAGGCGCGAGAAGTAGTTCGGGGACAGCAGGTAGACCTGGACGGCAATGGCGAAGGCCAGCGTGGTGACCGCCAGGTACAGGCCCTGGATGCGCAGCGCCGGCAGTCCGATGGCGACGGCCGCCACCGCCCCCGCCAGCCCGGCGGCGATCAGGGTCACGAAGAAGTCGGTGTGGAGGTGGGCGGCCAGACCCCCCGCAACGAGACCGCCGATGCCGGCGAAGCCCCACTGCCCGAAGCTGATCTGGCCCGCCCAGCCCATGACGATCACGAGTGAAACCGCCACGATCCCGTAGGCCACGACCGTCGAGGCCAGGATCTGCTGCTCGATGCCGAACATGTAGGGAAGCCCGATGGCCAGGCCCAGGACCACCGCCCCCCCGAGGGCCCGGGCCCACGCGATCTCGGGGAGGTTGCGGAGCTCAGGGGGGATGGGGCGGAACTCCCGGCTCATCGACCACGTGGTCAGGCCGGTGTCGCGGCCGCGACCGGTGCGGCGGCGCTGGAAGAGCATGGCGGCCAGCAGGATCGGGAGCATCAGGGCGCTGGCGATGCTCGGGTCCTTGGAGAAGTAGTAGAGCGACTGCTCGATGATCCCGATGGCCACTCCCGCCATGAGGGCGATGCTGAAGCTCTCCATGCGGGCGATCACCGCCGCCGACAGCGCGTACAGGAGCAGGAAGGGGCCGATGTCGGCACCGACGGGGATCCCGATCACGGGGATCCGGAGGAAGATCCCCAGCGCGGACAGGACGGCGGCCAGGATCCATACGTAGGAGGACAGCCGCTTCACCGAGATCCCGAGCAGCCGGGCCCGGTCGGCGTTCTCCGCCGAGGCCCGGACGGCTATCCCGACATCGGTGAGGCGGAAGAACAGGGTCAGCCCGACGACGACGGCGGCAGCTGCGGCCAGGATCACGAGTGAGTTGGCGTCGAAGATGATCGGCCTGATCGTCAGGTGCAGGTTGGAGAAGGGGGTCTTCGGGGGCTTCGGGTCGACGATGAAGCCCCCTCCGATCCATCTCGGGAGATAGAACTGCAAGAGCCCCAGGAGCCCGGACACCCCGATCGTGGCGACGGACCCGACCAGACGCGACGCGTTCTGGAAGCGGCGCATGATCACGAACTCGATGAGGGCGCCGGCCACGATGGCCGAGCCCATGGCGATGACGAACGCCAGCAGGTAGGGGACGTGGTCGACCTTGATCAACAGGACGGCCATCACGGCGGGTACGGCGCCGATCTCCGCCTGGGCGAAGTTGATGATCCGGTTGGCTCGGTACACGAGGATCAGGCCGAACGCCACCATGGCGTACAGCAGCCCCACGATGGCGCCGAAGACGAGCACCCCCGGCGGAGGGGCGTTGTTGCGCAGCACGCCCTCGAGGACGCCGATGAGAACGACGAACGCCAGGACCACCTTGGCCGGACCGCCGATCCAACGGCTTCCCCACAGCTCGGCCAGCCGCTCTCCGGCGGGGGAGCGCCGGAGGCGGTTCAGGGCGTCAGGCGGGGCAAGGGCCATTGGGGAAGACCTTCAGATCGGTCGGCCACTGGCCCAACCGGTGGCGCCAGGTCGGGTCGTTCACCGAGACGTAGACGCCGGGGTGGTTGTTGATCGGGGAGTTCTGGGTCCCGCACCACCACACCTCCCGCATGTCCTGGATCCCCGTGTAGACGCCCTTGAACGAGATCAGGGGGTGGTGCTGGTCCCCACCCTCGCCCGGCGCGTTCCACAAGCCGTTACGGATCGTTCCCGGGTTGGCGTTCGGACCCGCCAGCTGGAACGAGGTGGCCATGGCGTTGAAGTAGGCCCACGCCAGGTTGGCGGTCTGGTCGGAAGGGGGACCGGGGTTCCCGGCGTCCTCCCACGCCTTGGCCGCGTCCGACTGCGGGAACGGGACGTTGTCGTACAGGCTCGAGGGACCGAAGGCGAACCGCCAGACGTTCTGGTTGTAGAGCTGGCCGAGCACGTCGTAGTCGATCAGGCCCATGCCGGACAGCATGATCTCGGGGTGGTAGCCCTGGCTGTCGGCCGTGTTGGTCAGGAACACCGGAGCAATCGGGTCACCGAACTGCATCACGTCGGTGTAGTGCCCCTGTTTGAGCTCGGCCACGATCGTCGTCGACTGCTGTTCGGCGGTGTTGATGTCCGACTGGTAGGCGATGCCCACGGCCTGGCCGCCGGCCGGTTGACACATCTTGCCGTTGATCAGGCTCAGGAACAGGTCGACGCTGTTCTTGTAGGTGGGGTCCCCATTTGTTGCGGGGTAGGTGACGGCGATCTTGCGGAGGGGAGGCGGCTTCCCGATCCCCCCGAAGCCCATGACGTCGCCCGGGCCGTTGCCGGCGTACTGGACGCGCTTGCCGTTGAGCTTCTTGCACCAGTACTCGGCGTCCATCTGGGCGGTCAGTGTCCCGCTCTCGAACGAGTCCCAGTAGAACGGCGCCACCTGGGTGTGGTAGCTGTCCGGCTCGGTCTCGCCCCCCCACACCACGATCTGATCCTTGGCCAGCTGGTTGTAGAAGGACGGGTCCGCCGTCGGCGCGATGACGATGGCGGGATGCATGGAGGCGATCAGATCCGCCTCGGCGCGCTCACACGGCGGATCGGGCGGGGTCAACGAGCACTGGCTCTGGAAGAACGGGAAGGTGCACGTGCCGCCCCCGTTGGCCTTCACCGATCCGGGACCGGAATGGTTGCCGGGGCCGTTGAGGCTCACGAACTGGCGCCCGTAGAGGTCCCAGCGCTTGTTGACCTCCTTGGTGAACTCGCGTGCGTCCTCACAGGTCTGCTCGGCGCTGGCGGCCAGGCCCTCGGTCGCCAGGATGGCGTTCACCTGGGCATTGGCCTGGGCCACGTCGTAGACGAAGCTGATGTTGGTGCGGGTGACCCCGGGCATGGTCGACCCGCCGTTCTGGGCCTGGGGCACCACCCGGGTGCACGCCGGCATGTAAAAGGTGGGCCCGACCGTCTTGCCGTCGGGGCCGCAGTTGAACAGCTGGCCTGGGGTACCACCGGTGGCCCCGGCGCCCCCGGCTCCGCCACCGGTCCCGCCGGTCGTTCCCGCACCGAGCCCGCCGGTGCCGGTGTCGGTCCCGCCGCCGCCCGCCCCCAGCGATCCGCCTGAGAAGGACGAGCTGTCGCTGGCGCCGGCCGCCGATCCGCCTGCCAGGGATCCGCCGGCGCCCGCACCCGAGCCGGACCCGGTCCCGCCGGACGCCCCCGGCGCCGCGAACCCGTTGCCGTAGGGGCTGGCCGAGGTGGCCGGCCCCGACGGGGCGATGGTCACGAGCATGATCTGGACGGCCGCCAGCACGATGAGGGGGGCGTAGCGCCGGCCCAGGGCCGCGGGGGTCATGAGGTTGTGGTCCTCCGTTGGCGAGATCGAGGGGCCCGGGCCGGGGAATCCGTGCGAATCGGGCTGACCGGCTTATTCGGCGCCTTCCCGGCCGATCCTGCCACCGCACGTGCCGAGAGTCACAAGCCGGATGTCGCGATATGTCTTGACCGCGAAACGAGTAACGCGATATATCGTGAGTGAGCCGGGGGGAGGGGAAGAGGCCTTGGACAGAACAGTCAGCGCAGCCGACGGCAGGGTGAGCATGGAGCTGGACACGGTGGACCGGGTCGAGGTCTCGCTCGTGGCCGGAGACGTGCTCGTCTCCGCCACCCCGGGCCCCAGCCGGGTCGAGGTGGAGTGGCTGGGAGGCCCGGAGATCCGGGTCAGCCAGGAGGCCGGGGTCCTGGTCGTGAGGCATGTGCCCTGGCCGTGGCCGGGTCACGGCATCCGGCCCCGCGCCACGGTGGCCGTGCAGTGCCCGCCGGGTGCGTCGGTCCAGTCGAGCACGGTCAACGCCTCCACGGTCGTGGCCGGCATGGCGGGCGAGGTGCGGACGGCCACCGTGTCCGGGCCCGTCACTCTCAGCTTCGTGGGCGGGGACGTCCAGGCGCGGACGGTGTCGGCCCCGGTGGAGATGGAAGGGGTGTCCGGCCGCCTGCAGGTCGCCACGGTGTCGGGATCGGTGGAGCTGGCGGGCGGCTGCCTCGCCGAGCTGAAGGCCTCCTCGGCGTCCGGGGACATGTTCCTCGACCTGGAGCTGCTTCCTTCGGGGACCTGCCGTTGCTCGACTGTGTCGGGAGACCTGGCCGTCCGCGTGCCCGAGGAGGTCGGTGCCGACGTCGAGGCGTGCTCGGTCAGCGGGCGTCTGGACGTCGGCGGACGGCCCGTGCTCCGCGGCGGTCGGGGCATGTCCGCCCGGATCGGGGACGCCACGGCTGACAGCCCGCGCATCCTGCTACGGACCGTCTCGGGGGCGATGACCGTGCTTCCCCGGCGGGCGGTGCCCGATGGCGGGGGGGCCCGCACACCGGAGGTGCTCGTATGAGAAGGGTCTTCGGCCACGGGGGCCTGCGCCTGTTCCTGCTGATGCTGCTCGACGAGCAGCCCCAGCACGGCTACGACCTCATCAAGATGGTGGAGGACCGGTTCCTCGGCATGTACACGCCGTCGGCCGGGACCGTGTACCCCCGTCTGCAGTCGCTCGAGGACGAGGGGCTCATCGAGCACGAGGAGATCGACGGCCGCAAGGTCTACCGGCTGACCGACACCGGCCGGCAGGAGCTGCACGAGCGCCGCGGCGAGCTCGACGAGCTGCAGCGGCGGGCGGTGGAGTCGGCCCGGCATCTGGCCGGGGCCATACGTGACGAGGTACGCGACTCGGTGAGGGAGATGCGCGACGACCTGCGTCACGCCATGAAGGACGTCAAGCGCGAGGAGCGCTGGGCGTCCCGGCAGGCCCGGGGTGCGGGGTGGGACCCCTTCGGGGCCGGGGGGCTCGGGGACCTGTTCGGCGGAGGGGCACGCGAGCCGGGAGGCGGCGGCCGCCACCGCCACCGCGAGAGGGAGCGGGCCGACGTCGAGCCAGGCGGCTCCCGCCTGGAGCTGCGGTCGCTCCACGCCGATCTCGACGCCTTCGTGGCCGATGTCATGGCGCGGGCGCGCGGGGTGAGCATCGACCGTGCCGGCGTGGACCGGGCGCGCGCCGTCCTGATCGACGCACGCGACGCGTTGCTGGCCGCCCTCGGCGGGCACCAGGACGGATCCGACCGGCGGGGGGCGGGTGGGGAACCCGACGGTGAACCGGTACCCGATCCGGGGACGGGCACCGGAGCGGCCGGGGCCCACGAACCCTCGGGCGAGGAAGGTCGCGACCACTGGGCCTGACCTGATCCGGCCGCCATACTGAACGCCGATGGCGGCGCCCGAGATCACGGCCGAGGAGCACGCCCCCCCGGTCGTCCTGGCCGTGGCGGCAACCCTGCGGCGGTCGGCCTCGCAGCCCCGCCTGGCCCGCCGCATGGCGCGGCTGTCGGGAGTGATGGCCCTGCGGTCGTCCGTCGACACGCAGGCGGTGACGATCCGCTTCGGGCGGGGCCGGGTGGCTCTGGCCCGGGGCGTGGCCCCGGACGCCGCCGTGGTGGTGACCCTCGACTTCAACAACATGTCCGGTCCGGATGCGCCCAAGCCCAAGGTGAAGGGGGCGGCGCGGCACCCGTTGTTTGCCCTGGGTGCCTCCGCCGTGCTGGAGCCCCCCCACGGGACCTGGCAGGAGGAGGCGCAGGGCTTCTGGGAGTTCGCCGGGCGGGCCCCGCGGATGCCGTCATCGATTCTCGTCGTCTGCACCGACGACGACGCCCGGCTCCGGCTGGGAGAACCGGACGGAGAGCCGGCCTACGAGCTCCACGGCGCCGCCGCCACTCTCGTGGCCGTGTTCAGCGGCGAGAAGATCATCGGCGAGGAGTTCCTGGCCGGCCGGCTGCGCGGGGCCGGCACCTTCGAGCACGCCTCGGTGCTGACCGGCCGGTCCATCGCCTGGACCTTCGGCCAGGACCGGAGGGAGCCGGTCGCGCCATGACCCCGGAGGAGGCGGGGGCATGGCTGGCGGCTCATGGAGTGACGACCGTGCGCACCGAGGGCGTGTCCCCCGACGGCCTCGTCCTCGGCAAGCACCTGGCGCGCGCCAAGTTCGAGCGCTCGCTGCCGCTGGGCCCGGCCGTGTCCGACATCGCCTTCGCCTACGACCTCGGTGGGACGCCCTACCTCGGATGGTGGGACGACTGGCGCCAGGAGTGCCTGGGGGACATCCACCAGCGACCGGACCTGGCCACGCTCGTGATCATCCCCCACCGCCCGGAGATGGCGGCGTGCATGGTCGACCACGTCGACGTGTCGGGGCAGCCGCTACCGGTGTGCCCGCGGAGCGTGCTCCAGCAGGTGCTGAGCCGGCTGGAGTCGCACGGCTTGGCGGCGCGGGCCGCCTTCGAGATCGAGGGGATGGTCTTTGCCGAGAGCTACGGGGACGCCCGGGCCAAGGGTTATCGGGGCCTCACTCCACTCGGGCTGCCCGTGCCGTTGGGATACACGACCCAGGACGCCTACCGCATGGCGCCGTTCATGGACGAGGTCGTACGGCGCCTGGACGGGATGGGGATCCCGTGGGAGGCGTGGAGCGCCGAGGCCGCTCCCGGCCAGTTCGAGATCAACCTCGAGCCGGCCGACCCGGTCACGGCCGCCGACCGGACAATGCGCGTCCGCCAGGTGGTGCGCGAAGTGGCCGCCGACACCGGGCGCAGCGCCACAGTCATGGCCCGGCCGACCGACGGCTACGGCAACGGGACCCACATCCACCACTCCCTGCAGCGCGCCGACGGGTCCGCCTTCCACGACCGGTCCGCGCCCGACGGGCGGAGCTCTCTCATGCGCCACTGGATCGGCGGTCTCCTCGCCACCATGCCCGCCGCCCACTCCATACTGACCCCGACGGTGAACTCGTACCGGCGGCTGGTCCCGTTTGCCCCTGCTCCGACGACCGTCACCTGGGGCGAGGAGAACAAGTCGGTGGCCCTGCGGGTCGTCTCTCGCGACCCGAAGCTGGCGCGCGTCGAGCACCGGGTGGGCGCCGGCGACGTCTGCCCGCACCTGGCGCTGGCGACGATCCTGGCCGGCGGCCTGGCCGGGCTCGAGGGGGGCATCGACCCGGACCCCGAGACCCGCCTCGTCGCCTGGGGCCTCCCGGACCGCTTTCCCCACCTGCCGACGTCGATCGGCGCCGCCGCCGACGCCCTGGAGGGGGACAAGGCGCTCACCGACATCCTCGGCGCCCCGATGGTCCACCACTGGGTGCAGACCAGGCGGTGGGAGTGGATCATGTTCGCCACCACCGGCGGGGACGCCGGGGCCGACCAGGTGACGGACTGGGAGCTGATGCGTTACTTCGAGATCGTATGAGCGGGCCGGTCATCGGCATCGCCGCCCACCAGGCGCTCGTCGAGGAGGTCGACACGCGCGTCCTGCATCACGTGACCAACTCGGCGTACGTGAAGGCGGTGCGCAAAGGCGGGGGAGTGCCCGTCCTCCTCCCGCTGATCGACGTCAGCGACGCCGAGACCTTCCTCGACGCCGTCGACGGCGTCCTGCTGACCGGTGGCGACGACGTCGACCCCGCGTCGTACGGCCACGACCGTGCTCCCGAGACCGTGAAGACCGATCCGGTCCGGGACGAGCTGGAGCTGGCGCTGGCGGGCGCGGTGGTCGAGCGTGACCACCCGACCCTGGCCATCTGCCGCGGCTGCCAGGTGATGAACGTGGCCCTCGGTGGCACCCTGACCCAGCACGTCGAGGACCACTTCGAGCTCGACCGGTACAACCAGACCGTGCACACCGTGAAGCTCACCGGCGGCACGGCGCTGGAGCGGTGGCTGCCCGGTGCGCACGGCGGCGTGCTCGAGGTCAACTCGCTGCACCACCAGTCGGTGGAGGCGCTCGGTCCCCGGACCCGGATCGCGGCGACGGCCGACGACGGCACGGTCGAGGCCCTCGAGTTCGACGGCGCGCCCAACGTCGTGGCCGTGCAGTGGCACCCGGAGCTGCTCCGCCACCGTCCTGATCACCTCGGGCTCTTCGCCGAGCTGGTGCGGCGCGCCGGCCAGCGGCGCGGCGGGTCCGCCTAGAAGCGGATCAGCTCCCGCCACCGCTCGACGACGGACTCGTCCCCGAAGGTCTCGACCCGGTCGAACACGGGCCGGCCCCACAGGGCCAGCAGGACGTCGGAGGCGGCGCCGCGCACGGCTGCGTCCCCCTTGCCGTGCCCCGGCTCGACCTCGAGGCGGTCGGGGCCGCGCCGGACCGTCCATTCCCCCTCGGTGTCGGTGGTGTGGACGTGCAGGGAGCCGCCGATGTCGGGCGGGGGGCCGGCGGCGGAGAGGAGGGGCAGGAAGGACCCGAGCAGCTCGGCGATGCCGTCCACCGCCAGGTCCTGCGCCACCTCACCGGCGGTCCCGGTGGCGGACTCGGCGTCCCATCGGTGCACGGCGGTCTCCTGCGCCATCCGGCGGAACCAGAAGGCGGACGGCTCCCGGGGCTCGCTCCAGTTCCACACGGCGGCGTCCGGCCCCGTCTCCTCCAGGGCGCCGACCAGGAGGTCGACGCCCCCTGCGTACCACTCGAGTACCGCAGGGCCGCCGGCCGGTGGTGCGTACCCCCGCCGGGACGGGCGCTCCTGGGCCCGGGTGCGGAGGACCTCGGCGACCCAGCGGTGGATGACCCCGGTGTGCCCGACCAGGGCCGCGGCGTCCCATTCGGGGCAACCCGGCACCCGGGCGGCGGTGTCCGCAGACGCCGCTGCCCCGAGGGCGGCGCCGTCGGAGCGGAGCAGCTCGAGGTAGCGCTCAGGAGCCAGCGGCACGGGTCAGTGCATCCACTTTGTGACGAGAAGCCTCATATATCGTCAATCTCTCCGTAGCGACCGTGTCGGGAAGGCCGATTGCCTGGCAAGAACCTAGAGCCGGAGGGCCCGTCGGGGCTGCTGAGTACGGAGGAGGGCTGATGCTGGACGTCTCCACCTTCATCCCGGGCCCGGACTCGATCCGGTGCCGGACCGCGGCTGATCCGTACCGCACGGCATGGGAGGCGGCGGCCCACCTCTCGATCCCCGACGCCGTCAACGAGGTCGTCCTGCGCTGCGGCATCCCCTTCGACCAGGCCAGCCTCCTGGTGTTCTGCGAGATGCGCGAGTCGCACCCGATCGTGCCCCTCGCCTGATCTCCCGGTAGCTTCCCGACGTCCCCGGGCGCCGGGGCCGACGGGAGGGGGACCGTGGGGGAGGAGCGACTGCCGTCCTACGACGAGCTGCCGGTGCGCGAGGGGGCGCCCAAGGGGTCGTCGTGGGGGGTCTGGGGGGAGGGGGACGTGTTCGGCTGCCTCAACCTGCTCACTCCC
>DASUHN010000387.1 GCA_036273495.1 Acidimicrobiales bacterium
GCAGTCGGTGATCCAGGGGGCCCGGTTGTCCTCGGCCGGCCGCATCGTGGCCATCGACGCCAACCCCGCCAAGGAGGAGGCGGCCCGGCGCATGGGGGCCACGGACTTCATCGACGTCTCGGCGGTGGACGACCCGGTGGCGGCCCTGCGCGATCTCGGGCTCGCCAACGGTGTCGACTACGCCTTCGAGTGCGTGGGACACCCGGCCCTGATCCGCCAGGCCGTCGACATGCTCGACTGGGGCGGCTCGTGCGTGATGCTCGGTGTCCCGAAGCTGGGCACCGAGGCCAGCTTCGTGGTGAACTCCATGTACCAGGACAAGTCGATAATGGGCTGCCGGTACGGGTCGGCTCGGCCCCACCACGACATACCGCTGGTGGTGGGCTTCTACCTCGACGGCCGGTTCCTGCTCGACGAGATGGTGACCCGGACCTACGACCTGGCCGAGATCGACGCCGCCCTCGAGGACCTGGAGGCCGGCCGGCTCAACCGCGGGGTGCTGACCCTCGACTGACCGGCTCGGGGCGCCGCCAGGTGGCGGCCGCTGTCACCAGGGGCGGGACTGGCCCCCGTTGACCCGGAAGATGTTCCCGGAGACCCACCGCGCCGCGGGGGAGACCAGGAACAGGATCATCATGGCCTGGTCGCGGGCGTCGCCGAGGAAGCCGAGCGGCGTCATCTGACGCATGCCCTCCTGGAAGGCGGCCTCCTGCTCCTGGTCCACCTTCCCGCCGGCATAGCGGTAGGCGGCGAAGTTGGTGGGCGTGGCTCCCGGCGCCAGGCAGTTCACCCGGATCCCGTGGGGGCCGGCCTCGGCGGCGAGCACGGCCGAGAGGAAGGCGACGCCCGACTTGGTCATGCCGTACAGGGCCTGGCCCGGGAACGGCGAGTCGATGACCGTGGACGCCACGTTCACGATCGATCCCGAGCGCTGGGGAGTCATCACCTTGAGGGCGGCCTGGCAGCCGTACAGCACCCCCCTGAGGTTGATGCCGATGAGCCGGTCGAAGTCGTCGTCGGTGATGTCGACGACGGGCTTGGCGTAGCCGACCCCGGCCACGTTGCACATGACGTCGAGCCGCCCGTACTCGGACACGGCCCGGTCCACGAGGGCGTCGACATCGGCCCGCCGCGACGTGTCGGCCCGCACGGCCACCGCCCGGCCCCCGTCGGCGCCGATCTGCTTGGCGGTGCGGGCGGCGCCCTCCTCGTCGATGTCACCGACCACGACCGCGGCGCCGGCCGCCGCCAGCACCTGCGCCGTCGCCTCCCCGATCCCGCTGGCCCCGCCGGTCACCACGGCCACCTGGTCATCGATGCGGAAGAGTTCGGGTACGTCGACCATGCTGCCCTCCGGGATGTCTACGCAATCGGCCCGCGCACGTTAACCGCGGATACGGTGGGCCGGGCGGGCCGAGCAGGGAGGCGTGGTGGCCGGAGACGAGGGTGCGGACCGGGCGGAGCTGATCGAGCTGGTGGGCCGCCATGCCCAGCTCACCGACGACGGTGACTGGGAGACGCGGGTCGGCCTGTACACCGAGGACGGGGAGTTCACCTCGTTGGACGGAGTCCCCCGCCGGGGCCGGGACGCTCTGCGGGAGGCCTTCTCCGCCACGGCGGGCCGGATGGCCGGCAAGCACATCACCTCGAACACGGTCCTGGTGCTCGAGGGGGACCGGGCCTCGGGCCTGACCGACTACGCCTTCTTCATGGTGACCAAGGACGCCATCGTGCCGGCCAGCGTCGGCCGCTACCACGACGAGTTCGTGAAGGGGTCGGACGGCTGGCGCTTCCGCTCCCGGCGCATCGAGGCGCTGACGGCGCCGGCCTGACCGATCCGGATCCGGGCGCCCCGGCCGGGGCCCCGGGACCTGCGGTCAGGGGCGGACGACGTCGGGCGGCTCGGCGGCGTCGAACTGGTAGAGCCGCTCGGCGTTGCCCCGGAGGATCTTGAACTGCTGCTCGGGGGTGAGCCCGGCGGCGTTCAGGCGCTCGTGGGCCAGCTTGAGCGAATGGGGCCACGTGGTGTCGGAGTGGGGGTAGTCGACCTCGATCATCACGTTGTCCTCCCCCACGACGGGGAGCATCGACAGCCCGGTGGCGTCGTCGATGAAGCAGCCGTAGAAGTGCTCCCGGTAGTCGGCGTACACGTCGATCTTGTCCGTGTCGATCTGGGTGTCGTAGTGCTGCACGGGGCCCACGTTGCCCAGGGCCTGACCCTTGGCGACCCAGTAGCGCTGGGTCGTCCAGACCTGATGGGCCCGCTCGAGGACCCACGGGATCCAACCGATCGAGCCTTCGGAGAGGGCGATCTTGATGTTCGGGTAGACGTTGAACAACCCGCTGAAGATCCAGTCCATCAGGCAACCCGCCGGCCGGATCATCCCCAACGAGAAGTTGGCCATGAAAGGTGAGTCGTTGGAGATGCGGTGGAAGGTGGACGACGATCCGATGTGGATCGACAGCACCATGCCCAACTCGTTGGCGGTCCGCAGCACCGGGTCCCAGTGACCCGTGTGGATGGTCGGCAGGCCGAGAGGCTCGAAGTTCTCCGAGAAGCAGAACGACCGGCACCCCTTGGCGTAGACCCGCTCCAGCTCCTTGGCGGCCAGCTGGGGGTCCCAGAGGGGGATGATGGCCAGGGGGATGTAGCGGCGCGGATCGGTCGCACACCACTCGTCGATCATCCAGTCGTTGTAGGCCTGGACGCAGATCAGGGCCAGGTCCTTGTCCTTGGCCTCCCAGAAGGTCTGGCCGCAGAAGCGGGGGAAGGACGGGAAGTTGAGCGACGCCAGGATCCCGGAGTCGTTCATGTCCTGGAGCCGGGCCTTCGGGTCGTAGCAGCCCGGGCGCATCTCGCTGTACGGGAAGCCCACGGGCGTGATGTCCTCGGGGCGGCGTCCGGCGCTGGCTCCGAGGCCCCCGGTGGCCTGGCGGATGTCCTCGTAGGCCCAGACCTCGGCGCCGCTGTCATCGATGATGACCCGGGGCGCGACGTCCTTGTACCTGCTCGGCACCCGGTCCTGCCACACGCCGGGGGGCTCGATGATGTGGTCATCGACCGATGTGATCCAGTTGAGGTCGTACTCGGCTGCAGCGCTCATGCTTCCCCCCACTGACAGGCCTAGGGTCGTGATCCGAGCCTATCCGGGCGGATTCATTCGGGAGGAGCCGTGGAGGGCAGGAGGATCCTGGTGACCGGCCCGGCCGGCCACCTGGCGCTGCCGATCGTGCGGGCGCTGGCCCCGGCCAACGAGGTCTGGGGCCTGGCCCGGTTCAGCCGGCCCGAGGACATCTCCCTGCTGGAGGGACTCGGCGTGCGCTGCCTGCGCAGGGACATCGCCGCCGACGCCCTCGACGACCTGCCCCGGGATCTCGACTACGTCTTCCACGCCGGCGCCATGGTGGCGATGGGCTCCGAGGAGGACATGGCCTACACCTTCGCGGTGAACGTCCAGGGCACGGGGCGGCTGCTGGAGCGGTGCCGCGGCGTCAAGGGCTTCGTGTTCTGCTCGACCGGCGGGGTCTACGCCAAGCAGAGCCGCCCGGTGCGGGAGGACGACGACTACGGCGCCCCGATCCCGGCCTACAGCCTGTCGAAGATCGCCGCCGAGCAGCTGGTGCGCTTCCTGGCCCCGCGACTGGAGATCCCCACCATCATCCTGCGGATCGGGGCGGTGTACGGGCCCGATGCGTCCGGTCCCCTGGTGCGGATCCGGCGCATGCTGCGGGGCAAGGAGGTCTGGGTCAACCCCGAGGAGCCGCGGGCGGGCTCGGTCATGTGGGTGGACGACGCCGTGCGCCTGGCCCTGGTGGCCCTCGAAAAGGGGCAGATCCCCCCGATCACCGTGAACTTCGCCGGGGACGATCCGGTCTCGATCGAGGACTACTGCCGCTTCGCCGGTCACCTGCTCGGGGTGGAGCCGACATTCCGCTACACCGACGAGACCTACCCGGCCAACCAGATGGACACGACGCTCATGCACGAGGTGCTCGGCCGCTGCGAGACCGGGTGGCAGGAAGGCTTCCGGCGGCTGCTGGCCGCCTGCTTCCCGGACGGTCGTCCCGACCGGGTGTGACGCGGCCCCGCCCGGCAGTCCGGTCGGCTCAGGCCCGTTCTCTCTCGACCTGCTCCCAGAAGCGGCCCCAGGACGGGTAGGCCTCCGGGAGCTGATGGGTGGTCAGCGCCGACGACAGTCCCTCGTTGCCCGCTCCGTGGTGCGGGCGGTTCAGCCAGTCGGTGATGTACAGGCGGTGGAACCGCCTCCGCTCGAAGTACCACTCCCCGTCGAGACGCCGGTACGTGTCCCAGTACTGCAGCTGGCCCTGCACCCACTGGCCCTCGTGGGGATGGTCGAGCTCGTCGTGGCAGTAGACGACCCCCCGGGCGTGGTCGGCGTCGTCGAAGTCGACCACGTGGTTTCCGATGAAGTGGCACGAGGCCCGGGAGTGGCTCATGGTGGCGGTGAACCATCGTTTGAGGGCGTCCCGCCCGACCTCGTCCCTCCCGACCCGGACGTCGGGGACGAACAGGTCGACCATCATGTCCATGTCGCGGGAGTCGATGGCCACCCCGTAGCGGTGGGGGAGCTGCTGGATGGCCGCCAGTGACTCCAGCCGGTCGATCCGCTCCTCGAGGGTGGCCGGCTCCCATGGTCCGAGGCGTGACATCTCCGGCTCCGGGGTCGTCAGATCCGGGGGCGCCGGGGCGGCGCCCAGTCCGGCTCCCGGCGCTCGGCGAAGGCCCGGGCGCCCTCGACGTTGTCGGGATGGTCCCAGAGGTCGCGGACGGCGTCGAGCCCGTAGGCGAGGGCCTGCTCCCGGCCCTGCTCGAGCCCGTTCCAGATGGCCTTCTTGGACAGCATCATCGTCGAGGGGGAGTTACGGGCCACCGTCTCGGCCAGGCCCTGGACGTCCTCCTCGAAGGTCTCGGCCTCGAAGATCTGGCTGATCAGGCCCAGCTCGAACGCCCGCTCGGGCCCGAAGCGCTCGTGGCGCCCCATCAGCACCATGCGCAGGATGGCCTCGAACGGCATCCGCCCGATGAGGCCGATCGGCTCGAGGGCCGAGACCTGGCCCACCGACACGTGGCTGTCCATGAAGGTGGCGGCCCGGGAGGCGACCACGATGTCGGCGTCGGCCACGAAGTGGAACCCGCCGCCGACGCACAGCCCGTTGACGGCGCAGATCACCGGCTTCCAGACGTCGTTGGTCCGGGAGGTCATCCCTCCCTCGGTGCGACGGGCCCCCTTGTTGCGGTTGCCCATGCCCCCGGCCTGGCTCACCTCCTGCACGTCGACGCCCGTCTGGAAGGCCCGGCCCCGCCCGGTGTTCACGATCACCCGTACGTCGTCGTCCCCGTCGAGCTGGCGCCAGGCCTCGGACAGCTCCTCGGACATCTTGGGGTTGAAGGCGTTGAGGGCGTCGGGGCGGTTGAAGATCAGCCAGCCCACGTGGCCACGCTTGTCGACCGTCAGCGTCTCGTAGGGCATGGGAGACCCTACCGAACGCCTGGCGCGACCGCCCGGGGCGCGCCAGCATGAGCCCGAGAGGAGACGGCCCATGGACGACGCCCGGTACGCGGCCGACGACGCGGCGATCAGGACCCTTTTGGCGCGCGTCGCCCACTTTGCGGACTGGCAGGAGGATCTCGAGCGCTACCTCGACCTGTTCACCGACGACGCGGTGTGGGAGTTCCCGGGAGACCGGCGCCAGCAGGTGGAGCCCACCGCCGTGCGGGGCCGGGACGCCATCCGGGCCGACCGGTCGGAACGGCGCCGCACCGGGTTCCAGGGCCCGGGGACCGGCACCCACCACCTCGTCACCACGGTGGCGGTGGACGTCGAGGGCGACGACGCCACCGCCGACTCGTTCTGGGTGTTCGTCGGTGACACGGCCACTGCGCCCGCCATCCGCTCGATCGGCCGCTACCACGACCGGCAGCGCCGGACGGAGGGTGGGTGGCGCCTGGCCCACCGCGTCATCACGGTCGGGTGACCGCTCCGATCGGCCCGCCGGCTCCGCCGGCGGGGCCTCAGGAGACGAAGATCGGGTTGACCGGGCTCCCGGTGGCACCGGTGACCTTGAGGGGGGCCACGGTTAAGAGGCCCTCCCACG
>DASUHN010000388.1 GCA_036273495.1 Acidimicrobiales bacterium
TGCAGGCTCATCGTCACCGACTCCGCCGGCCTCGACCTGCTGGAGACGGCCGACGTCGCCGACATTCCGAAGGTGGTCGTCGACGGGCCCGGCTACGCGGGCGAGTGGCTGGCGCCTTACGTGGATGCCGATCTCCCCACCGTCGAGGTGGCCGACGGCGACCCGTTCGTCCTGATCTTCACCTCGGGCACGACCAGCGCGCCGAAGGCCGCCATCTGCACGCACGGCCGGCTGGCCGCCATGGCCACCGGCTTCCGGCGCTTCGGGCTGACCGAGGACGACGTCGCCTACAACGCCATGCCCTGGTTCCACTCCAATGCCATGTATGTCTCGGTCGGCCCGTCGATCGGCATCGGGATGGCGCTCGTACTGCGGCGGAGGTTCTCGGCCTCGAACTGGATCCGGGATGTGAAGAGGTACGGGGTCACCTACTTCAACTACGTGGGCAAGCCTCTCGAGTACATCCTGGCCACGCCCGAGCTCCCGGACGACAGCGACAACCGGCTCCGGCTGGGGCTGGGCAACGAGGCCAACGAGGACGACGTCGGGCGGTTCAGCCAGAGGTTCGGCGTCGAGATCCGGGAGAACTTCGGGTCCACCGAGGGGGGGATCACCATCCTGCGGGTGCCCGGCCAGCCGAAGGGGGCGCTCGGGGTGGCCGAGACCGTCAAGGTCCTGGATCCGGAAAGCGGCCGGGAGTGCGCGGTGGCCCGCTTCGACCGGCACGGCCGGCTGGTCAACTCCGACGAGGCCATCGGCGAGTTCGTCAACACCGCCGGGCTCGGGACCTTCGAGGGCTACTACAACAACGAGGAGGCCAACCGGGAGCGGAACCGGAACGGCTGGTACTGGTCGGGGGACCTCGGCTACCGGGACGATGGCGGCTACCTGTACTTCGCCGGCCGGGGCTACGACTGGGTCCGCGTCGACGGGGAGAACTTCTCCGCCGCCCCGGTCGAGCGGATCCTGCTCCGTCACCCCTCGGTGCGGCTGGTTGCGGTCTACGCCGTCCCCGACGCCCATGTCGGGGACAGGGTCATGGCCGCCGTCCGGCTGGACGACGGGGCGGTCTTCGACCCCGACGGGTTTGCCGCCTTCCTGGCCGAGCAGGCCGATCTGGGCCGGAAGTGGGTTCCCACCTACGTCCGGGTCGTCTCCGAGCTTCCGCTCACCGCCACCAACAAGATCGAGAAGCGCCGGCTGCGGGCCGAGCGGTGGAACACCGCCGATCCGGTCTGGGTCAGGGAGGGGGCGGCCTCCTCCTACCGGCTGTTGGGGCCCGACGACGTCGAGGCGGTCGAGAAGGCCGTCGTGGAGTCCGGCCGGGCCGGGGTGCTCACCTGACCATGATCGAGAGTCGCGAGGTCCACCTCGTCGCCCGCCCCGACGGCCTGCCCCGCCCCGAGGACTTCCGGGTCGTGCCGGTCATGGTGTCCGACCCCGGCCCGGGCGAGGTCCTGATCCGGAACCTCTACCTGTCGGTGGACCCGGCCATGCGTCCCCGCCTCACCGCCGGCTACGAGCTCGACGAGCCGATGGCGGGCGCGGCCATCGGCCGGGTCGTCGCCTCCGAGGCCGGCGGTCTCGACGAGGGTGACCTCGTCCTGCACGGTCACGGTATGAGGGAGTACGTGGTGTCGGCCGAGCGGGGCCTGCGCAAGCTCGAGCCCGTCCCCGGCCATCCCATCACCGTCCACATGCACGTCCTGGGCGGGACGGGCTTCACCGCCTACGGAGGCATCCTGGCCGTGGCCCGTCTGGCCGATGGAGACCGGGTCTTCGTCTCCACCGCGGCGGGGGCGGTCGGATCGGTGGCCGCCCAGATCGCCAAGCTGAAGGGCTGCTGGGTCGTCGGATCGACCGGCAGTCCCGACAAGGCGGCCTGGCTCCGGGAGCTGGGCCTCGACGTGGCCATCGACTACCGGGCCACCCCGATCAACCGCGCCCTGCGGGAGGCGGCGCCGGACGGGATCGACGTCTACTTCGACAACGTCGGTGGGGACCACCTCGATGCCGCCCTGGCCCGGATGAACCCGCTGGGGCGGGTGGCGGTGTGCGGGATGATCTCGGGCTACAACGAACGGGGGGCCCGGACGACCGTCCACAACCTGGCCAACATCATCTACGGCCGGATCGAGATCCGGGGCTTCACCGTGGCGGACTTCACCGACCGGCGGGACGACTTCGTGCGGGACATGTCGGGGTGGCTGGCGGACGGGCGGATCCGCTACCGGGAGACGGTCCTCGAGGGCATCGAGTCGGTGCCGAGTGCCCTCATCGGACTGTTCCAGGGCGTCAACACCGGCAAGATGCTCGTCCAGCTCGGCGACTGACTCCGGTCAGTCCGGGTAGTACGGGCCCCCCTGGAACTTGAGGCAGCTGCACGACGAGGAGTACTGCTCGGTGCGGACCTCGTCGGCGCCGTCCCGCCGGCCCGAAAGGAACTTGCTTCCGTAGACGAGGGCATTGGGGAAACTCGTCTGCAACGTCTGGGCCTGGGCCGCGAACCCGTTGGCGGTGATCGTCGACAGCCCGTTGACCACCTTCTGCAGGAAGAAGATGTAGTCGCACGCCGACGCCGCCGTGACCTCGTCGTTGGGGTTGCTCGAGCTCACCGGGTAGCCGGCGGCCCCCTGGATCTGGAAGCAGGACACGCGGGCCGGGTTCTGGTGCCAGCCGGCGTCGTACGTGGGGTCGTAGTCGCTCTAGCTGACGGCCAGGGCGTTGTTCTGCTCGTCCGAGGGGTTGAGCGAAGTCCCGGGGTTGTTCTGCCCGTTCTGGCCGTAGCGCGGGTAGTAGGCCTGGGACTCGTCTGGTCGCACTAAGGAGTCCCGGCCCGGGTGGTGGGTTCGGACGAAGGCCGGCTCAGCCGAGGAGCCCGGTGGCCACGTCCCCCCACATCCGGGCGGTCAGGGCCAGGGAGCCGACGTCGACGCGCTCGTCGTTGCCGTGGAAGCGGGAGGAGAAGTCCTCGAAGGTGACCGACTCGGTGAACAGGCCGAACCCGTAGGCCACCGCCCCCCGCTCCCGGTAGAAGCGGGCGTCGGTGCCACCTGCCGTCATGCGCGGGACGAGTGAGGCGTCGGGATAGACCTGGCGGGTCACCCGCTCGATGACGTCGCGCAGCTGTGTGTCCCACGGGCTGGCGGTCGGGGTGGCGTCGTGGAGGGCCTCCACCTCGACGTCGCCCGCCAGGGGCCCGAGGGCCTCGGCCAGGTTGGCGGCCACGTCGTCGGGCCCCTCGCCGGGCAGGACCCTGATGTCGACGTCGACGTCGACGACGTCGGGAATGACGTTGGTCTTGACCCCCCCGTGCACCACGTTGGGGGAGAACGTCATGTGGGTGCAGGCGTGGGCCAGCTTGGCCGTGCGGCGGTCGTCGAGGCCGGCGCAGGCGTCGTAGACCCGGTCGGGATCTGTCAGGGCGGCCCGGACCTCCTCGGGAACGTCGAGGGCGGCGGTGTACGCCCTCCACGTCTCGCTGATCCGGGCCCGGGGCCGGAACGCCGCCAGCCGCTGGACGACCGCCCCCGCCTTGACCAGGGCGTTGTCGGTGCCGAACGGCATGGAACCGTGGCCGGGGGTGCCGCGCACGCGGAGGCGGCGCCAGGCGATGCCCTTCTCACCCGACGTGAGGGTGACCAGCCGGCCGGCCGGCCCGGCATGGACGATGCCTCCCGACTCGGTCAGCACGTAGTCGGCGCGGACGGTGTCGTACTCGTGGTCGGTGAGCCAGCCGGCGCCGTGGGCCCCGCCCGCCTCCTCGTCCGCCACCGCCAGGTACACGAGACTGCCCCGGGGCCGCCATCCGCTCTGGGCCAGGTGCCGCACCGCCACGGCCATCGACGCCGTGAGGTTCAGCATGTCGATGGCGCCCCGGCCCCACACCTCCCCGTCGACCAGCTCGCCGCCGAAGGGGTCGCGGCTCCAGCCCGACGGAGTGACCGGCACCACGTCGGTGTGGCCCATGAGACACAGGGTCGGAGCCGTCGGGTCGTGACCCTCGATGCGCACGACCAGCGATCCCCGCCCGGGCGTGGGCTCGTACTGCTCGACGTCGAGTCCCCCGCCTTCCAGGTAGGAGCGGAGCAGCTCGGCGTTGCGCACCTCGTGGCCGGAGGTCGGGCTCCCGTCGTTGACGCACTGGCTGCGGATGAGGTGCTGGAGGAGCTCGGTGACCTCGCCGGCCAGGCTGTCGTGGGCCGCCACGTCCGGACCCTACTTTCATCGCCCTCTACCGTTGCCACCGATGAAGGTCTGGCTCGACGGTGGCCTGGTGGACGAGCACCGGGCCGTGGTGTCGGTCTTCGACCACGGGCTCACCGTCGGTGACGCGGTGTTCGAGACCGTCGCCGTGCGCGCCGGCCGGCCGATCGCAGTCACCCGTCACCTCTGGCGGCTGCAGCGCTCGGCTGGCGTCGTCGGGCTCGAAGCGCCGGCTCTCGACGAGCTGATCGGGGCCGTGACCGAGACCGTGGCGGCCAACGGCCTGGGAGACGCCGTGGTCCGGGTCCTCCTGACGAGCGGTCCCGGCCCGTTGGGCTCGGTGCGCGGGGGGCGCAGGGTCACAGCGGCGGTGCTGGCGGGGCCGTACCCGGGTTGGGCCGATACCGCGGAGGTGGTCCTCGTCCCCTGGCCCCGCAACGAGCGCTCGGCTCTCGCCGGGGTGAAGACGACGTCGTATGCCGAGAACGTGGTGGCGCTGGCCGAGGCGCGGGCGCGCGGCGGATCCGAGGCGGTGTTCGCCAACACGGCGGGCAACCTGTGCGAGGGCAGCGGTAGCAACGTCTTCCTGGTCCTCGACGGGACGCTAGTCACTCCCCCGCTGTCGTCGGGGTGCCTGGCCGGAGTGTCGCGGGCGATCGTCGTCGAGCTGCTCGGGATACCGGTCGAGGAGCGCGATGTGCCGATGGCCGCGCTCGCTCAGGCGGGAGAGGCGTTCCTCACCTCGGCCACGCGCAACGTGCAGCCGGTCCGCACCGTCGACGGCGCCGCGCTGGCGGCGTGCCCCGGCCCTCTCACCCAGCGGGTGGCCGCCGCCTACGCCGCTCTGCTCGAGAGGGACCCCGACCCGGCGTAGGAGACGGCCGGCACCGACGCCGGTTCACGGATGATCACGGGCGCCGCCGTCGGAGCCGGCGCCCGCCGGCCCGCCACCTCGAGCCCGAGGAAGGCGGCCCAACCCACCGGGACCGTGCCCCAGAAGCTGATGATGCGGTACAGGAGCACGGTGGCGAAGGCCTCGGGGCCGTGCACCCCGTAGGCGATCAGGAGCGCGGCCATCGAACCTTCGACGACGCCCAGCCCGCCCGGAGTGACCGGCAGGCTGGCCGAGACCTGGGTGAGCCCGTAGACGACGAGGACTCCCCGCCAGGGAACCGACGCCCGCAGCGCCTCGAGCGCGGCCACGAGCACCACCGCGTCGTACAGCCAGTTGCTGAGGGCCAGACCGAAGGCCCGCGCCCACCCGCGCGGCCCGGGCCGGACCAGGCCGAGATTGTCGGTGATGCTGCGGGCCAGCCGGCCCACTCGCCCGACGAGCGGGCTCCGCTGCGCCGCCGCCTCCCAGGCCGTGCCGAGGCCCCGGCGGAACGTGGGGTTGCGGCGCGCCAGCGACCAACCGGCCGCCACCACCAGAGGGATCGCCGCCAGCAGGGCCGCCAGCCACCGCAGACTGGCCACCGGTCCGCGGCCGCCCGCCACCCATGACCCGGCCGCCACCAGCACGAAGACGGCGAAGCCGGCCAGGGCGCCGGCCACGAGCACGACCCAAGCGGCGAGCGTGCGGTTGGCGCCCCGCCGGCGCAGCTGACCGAAGGCCCACGTGGCCGACCAGGCGGCGCCGCCGGGCAGCGACATCGCCATGGCGTTGCCGGCCAGGGTGATCCCGACCATCGGGGCCAGCTCGACCTCCACCCCGCCGGCCCGGAGCAGCCGGCGCTGCAGCCGGGCGAAGACCACCATCGAGGCGATCTCGGCGCCCACCGCCACAGCCACCCACCGCCACTCGAGCCGG
>DASUHN010000389.1 GCA_036273495.1 Acidimicrobiales bacterium
ACCTCATGTCCGGATCGATGGGGGGCCCTTGGCGGAATAGCGGCCATGGCGAGACGGAACACGCACTGGTGGGGAAACCCATCAGATTGAGCCCGTCCGACCTACAGATCGTTATCGAGCCAGGGGCCTACCCTACCCGGCCACTCACCTCGTCCTCCAGGACCATATGTTCGAGCCCAACGCCTCGTGGAGCCTGCCCGCACACCTGTTCCTGGTCTCGGAGTGGGCGGCGCGTTGCACCCAGGAGGCCAACCCGGCCAGCTGCGTCAACGGGACCCGGGACAACCCCCCGGCCAAGCCGTTGGCCCAGCCGGCCATCTACGGCGGGGAGTCCGGCCCCAAGACCCTCAAGCGCAACAAGGCCAACCCCGGACACCAGCCCATCTACGCCTGGACCGATCTGACCTACCTGCTCCACAAGGACCGGGTGAGCTGGGGCTACTACGTCGTGGCCGGCACCGAGCCCGACTGCGAGGACGACGGTGCCCTGAGCTGCGCGCCGGTGGCCCAGTCCGCCAACACGCCGGGGATCTGGAACCCGCTGCCCTGGTTCGACACGGTGGCCGCCGACCACCAGCTCGGCAACATCCAGTCCGTTACCAGGTTCTACGCCGCCCCCCGGTCCGGACAGCTACCGGCGGTGTCCTGGGTGGCGCCCTCCGGGGAGGTCAGCGAGCACCCGCCCGGCCCGGTGAGCTTCGGCCAGAGCTACGTGACCAGCCTGGTCAACGCGGTGATGCGCAGCCCGAATGGGACTCGACCGCGATCTTCCTGGCCTGGGACGACTGGGGCGGCTTCTACGACCATGTCGCGCCACCCTCCGTCGACCAGCTCGGCTACGGCCTCCGCGTCCCCGCCATCGTGATCAGCCCGTATGCCAAACGGGCCTACGTCGATCACCAGGTCCTGAGCTTCGACGCCTACGACAAGTTCATCGAGGACGACTTCCTCCGCGGCCAGCGCATCGACCCTGCCAGCGACGGACGCCCCGATCCCCGTCCGGACGTGAGAGAGAACGAGAAGATCCTCGGCAACCTCATCGCCGACTTCGACTTCAACCAGTCCCCCCGTCCCCCCGTCCTCCCGTCCTCCTCCCGGTCCATCCCCGAACTACGCTGACGGGCACGCCCGGACGGTGAGCAGCCCGGATCGCCCCGACGCCGGAGTAGGACGTCATCGGCGGCCTGATCCGGGGCGAGATGGAGCACGTCATGAGCCTGATTCGGCCATGATGGGTGGCCTCGTCCGTCGTCTACCTACCCGGACGCCCCCGATACCCGATGGCTGATCTCGTATACACCGCCAACGTCTCCGTGGACGGCTACCTGGAGGACGCTGACGGCCGGATCGACTGGTCCGAGCCCGCCGAGGAGGTCTTCTCCTTCATCACCGACCTGGAGAGGCAGGCCGGGACCTACCTGTACGGGCGGCGGATGTACGAGGCCATGGTCTACTGGGAGACCGCCGCTCCGGACGAACCCTATGTCCGCGAGTTCGCCGAGATGTGGCGGGACGCCGACAAGGTGGTGTACTCGCGCACCCTCGAGGCTGCATCAAGTGCCCGGACGAGGCTCGAGCACGACTTCGACCCCGAGGCGGTGCGGCGGCTGAAGGCGGCGGCGGCCCGCCGCATCACCATCGTCGGGGCCGATCTCGCCGGGCAGGCGCTGGCGGCCGGGCTCGTGGACGAGGTCCGTCTGCTCACGGTGCCCGTCGTGCTCGGCGGCGGCAAGCCGGCGTTGCCGAAGGGCGCGAAGCTTCCCCTTCGACTGCTGGAGACCCGGCAGTTCGCGAGCGGCGTCGTGTTTCTCCGATACCGCGTTGACTCCGGACGGGGGACGTAGTCCGGAGCGGGGCCCCTAGGTCCGGCTCCACCTGGCGTCGCGCGCCCAGCCGCTTCGCTCGAGGAGGCGGATCAGCCGGGCGGAGGAGTCGAGCTGGTGGCGGCCCATGCCGTGACGGGCGCCGGAGGGGAAGGCGTGGTGGTGGTTGTGCCAGGACTCCCCGAGGGACAGCACGGCCAGGGCCCTGACGTTGGACGAGTGGTCGCCGGTCGCATTGGGGCGCCGACCCAGGACGTGGCAGAGCGAGTTCACCGACCACGTCACGTGGTGCAGGACGCTGACGCGCACCCCGCCGGCCCACAACAACGCCCAGCCGCCGGCCGACAGGGACCCCGTCGCCGCCCAGGCGACGCCGAAAGGCAGGGCCAGAGAGGTCAGGGCCAGGACGGGGAACAGGCGGTCGACGACCGCGATCGCCCGGTCGGCGCGCAGGTCGCGGGCGTAGCGCTCGGTGTCCGCCGCCGGGGCCCGGAACAGCCAGGCCACGTGGGACCACACCATCCCCCGGGCCAGCGCCCAGCCGGAGGTCCCGTACCGATAGGGGGAATGAGGATCCCCGGCGCGGTCGGACAGACGGTGGTGGAGGCGGTGGTTGGCCACCCAGGACACCACCCCACCCTCGAGAGCCAGCGAGCCCGCCACCGCCAGCGCCACCCGCAGCGAGGGGGCGGCCCGGAACGAGCGGTGGGCGAACAGACGGTGGTAGCCGACGGTCACCCCGTGGCCGGAGACGAGGTAGAGACCCACGGCCAGGCCGAGATCCAGCCAGCTCACCCGGTTCCCCAGAGCCAGCCAGGCGATGCCCCCGGCCAGTCCCGTCAGGGGCAGGACCACGAGGGCGGCGGTGATGGCCAACCCCACCGGACCCGGCCGGCGGTCATCGGGGGCGATCTCTTCCGGAGTCGGGGCGGCGACGTCGATCGTCAGCGCGGTCATGTCGACAGCGGCGCTAGCCCAGTCCCTCTCTCAGCTTGGCCAGCGCCGTCAGGCGTCTCTCGATCTTCTCGGGCTGAGCGGCGTCGCGGGTCCGGATGCGCTCCGCCAGCTGGTCCAGGCGCTTGTGCTCGCGGACCACGATCTCCTGGCGCTCCGCCTCCTCACAGCTGCGCAGGGCGCGCACGAAGGCGGCGCGGGCGTCGGTGGCGCGCTTCAGTCCGAGGTTGCGGGCCACCGCGGCATAGGAGAGACCACCCTTGTCCCGCAACGCCAGGGCCTCGCGGTCGCTGTTGACCCGGGGGGGGCGGGGGCCGCGCTGGGGGCGGTCGCGGTCGCCATCGGATCCCCCGCGCGAATCCCGCTCGGGCCTAGGCAGAGCGGACGCTCGTGGCCTGGGGTCCCTTGGCGCCCTGCTCGGAGTCGAAGTCGACCCGCTGGCCCTCGGAGAGCTCCTTGTAGCCCGTGCCCTCGATGGCGCTGTGATGGACGAAGACGTCCTTGCCGCCGCCGTCCGGGGTGATGAACCCGTACCCCTTGGCGGAGTCGAACCATTTGACAGTACCTGCAGCCATATCCCGCTCCTTCTCCCACGCACGATCGTTGTCCGGTCGGATTGGAGCCGGGCTCAGGTCCCGGCCTGCGTAGAGAGCCGGTCTAGAGACCAGACTACTCGCCCCGCATTGGCGGGCAATTCGGGGCTCGGCGGCGGCCGGCCCTCAGGGATTCGCGTATAGGTCGACCGAAACTCCATCGGCGTCGCGGAGCTGGGCGTAGTGCTGTCCCCAGAAGGCGTCCCACGGCTCCTTCACGCCGCGGTAGCCGGCGCCGGTGATCCGCGCGTACACCTCGTCCACCTCGGCTGGGCTGGCGCACTCGAAGGCCAGGGCGATCTGATTGCCGGTCGTCCTCGTCCAGTCGGGGCGGAACTGCCTCATCTCCTCCTCGGAGTCGAACATCAGGCGCCAGCCGTCGGGGAGCTCGATGTTGACGTGGCCGCCGTAAGGGGGGTCCGGGACCTGGAGGCCGAGCAGGCGGTAGAAGTCGAGCGACCTGCCCATGTCGGCGGTGACGATTCCGGCGGCGTTGAGGCGGGGGCTCACGGGGTTCCTCGGTCAGTTGTCACCGCGCCGTTGTAGCTGATCGCGGCAGGCGGCGTCTTGAACGTTTCGGACGTCCATCCGGGCAGCCCGGAGCTCGGCCGGGGTGAGACCGGCCAGGGCTCGCGTCTCCCGGCTCAGGTGGGCCTGGTCGGCGAATCCGGCCCGGGTCGCCAGCCCGGCCAGTGAGGCGCCCGGGTCCCGGCACGAGGTCAGGAACGTCTGGAGCCTGAGGACGCGTTGCAGCAGCTTGGGTCCGTAGCCGACAGCAGGGAGAAAGCGCCGATGCAGGTGGCGCTCGGATACTCCCGCCCGGCGGGCCAGCTCCGCCGTGGTGACCGGTTCGCGAGCCTCTCGCCAGAGGTTGGCGGCGGCTTCGACGAGCGGATCGGGATCGCCGACTTCCGGAAGCCGCCCGGCGACTCGGCGCTCGAGGACGGCGGCGGCCCGGCGCCGGCTCGCGCATCCCGCCATCTCGTCGGCGACGCCGTCAGCTTCGGGCCACAGGACCCGGAGATCGACACGCTGGTCTCGAAGCTCGACCGCCGGAACGTCCAGGAACAAAGGTCCGGTGCCGGGCCGGAAGCGCAGACCCACCGCGAACTGACCCCCCGCCCCGGACCGGTTCGGGACGGTGTCCGGGCCGGCCACGAAGAGCCGGTCACCGTTCCAGATGATGTCCATACAGCCGTCGGGGAGCACGGGCTCAGACTCCGAGCGGTCCGAGTCCCCTCCCCCCATCCACGTGCAGGCGACATAGCGACGCCGAGGAGGAGCTGACGGCCACTCGACGTATCCCGAGGGCACGGTGGTCTCCCGCGGCACCGCGCCAGTCTGCCGGCCGGGCCGGCGCCCAGCGCTCACCACCAGAGGGTGACGACCTCGCGGTCCTCCGGGGGCGGGGCGCCCGCCACCAGCCGGCCCAGCTCCTCGTAACGATCCGGGCCGACACACAGCCGGCGGGCCAGGCGGGCGATGGCACCGTCCCCGTGCTCCCCGATCATCTGGTACCGGCGCCGCCACCGCGTCTGGTTGACCACCAACCCCAGTTCCTCCAGCACCGCCACGGCGTCCTGAGCCGTGGGCCGCTCGGGCCGGTCCAGACCGTGGAGGGCCATCCAGTAGGGCGTGAGCCACGCCATCGGATGCGACGCCGTCATCTCGACGACGACCCTCCGCCGGGCGTGCCCCGACAGGACGGTGGCGAAGGTGGCCAGGTCCGAGACGTTGTAGAAGACGTGGTGGCAGACGACCACGTCGGCCGCCTCGGTCCGGTCCGCGGCCTCGGGCCACTGGCCCTCGATCACGGTGGCCTCGATGCCGAGCCGGGCCGCCCCTTCGGCGAAGGCGGTCAGCAACGGCAGGCTCGGGTCGACGCCGATCAACCGCGAGGGGCGCAGGCCCAGGCTGGCCGCGCCGGCACCGCACCCGACGTCCAGCACCGACCCGGACGGGGCCAGGGCCTGGCGCGCCGCGGCGTCGGACGGGGTGTCGGCGGGCCGGGCCACCGCCTCCTCGGCCGCCTCGATGAAGGATCCCGGGTGGAAGAAGAACGGGGACTCCGGGGCGTCTGCCAGGATCTCGGCCGGCACCGCCCAGCCGGCGAGCATCCGGGACCAGGCCCGGTTGGCGGCTCCGGGCGCGATCGGCCCCCTGCTACCCCGCCTCACCGCGGTACTCGGCGTCGCTCACGTGCTCTCCCCACTGGGGCGGTCCCTCCGTCATCGACAGGTGGGACATGAAGTGGTCGGGGGCGGCCCCGTGCCAGTGCTCCTCGCCGTCGGGCGTGTGGATGACGTCCCCGGCCCGGACCTCCAGGCGCCCCTGCCCGCGGGCCTGGACCAGACCGCGCCCCTCGGTCACGTACAGGGTCTGGCCGAGCTCGTGGGAGTGCCAGGCCGTGCGGGCGCCGGGGCTGAACCGGACGGCCCCGACGTTGATGCGCGCCGGCTCCTGGCCGCGGGCGATCCCGTCGATCCACACGTCTCCGGTGAACCAGTCGGCCGGCCCCTTGACCGACGGCTGCTTGGGAACGATCTCCATCGCCTCTCCTTCCACTCCTTCGATCGCGCGGGACGGCGCCGTCCACGCTAAAGAGCGCGGCCCCGGCCCCGGGACGAGCCTGAGCCATGGGAGCATCGGAGCAACATTCGATGACGGCGGGTGCGAGCCGGGCCATCTGATAAGAAATCGCCGGCGAGCCGCCGGGGGCGGTGAGGAACGGCCCGATGACGCACGACGCACGCACCGACCGGGCGATGATCTCCTTCCAGGACGTCTCGAAGCGCTTCACGGCGTCGGGGGAGTACGCCGTGGAGGGCCTCACCCTCGAGGTGCCCGAGGGGGAGATCGCCGTCCTGGTGGGCCCCTCGGGGTGCGGCAAGACGACGACCATGCGGATGGTCAACCGCCTGATCGAGCCGACCTCCGGCACGATCGCGGTGGACGGCCGGGACGTCCTCCAGCAGGACCCCGTCGAGCTCCGGCGGGGCATCGGCTACGTGATCCAGAGCACCGGGCTGATGCCCCATCGGACGGTGGCCCAGAACATCGCCACCGTTCCCAGGCTCCTCAACTGGAGCCCGGCCAGGACGGCCGAGCGGATCGAGGAGCTGCTGGCGCTGTTCGATCTGGACCCGGGCGTGAGGGACAGGTACCCGGCCGAGCTGTCGGGGGGCCAGCAGCAGCGGGTGGGCGTGGCCCGCGCCCTGGCCGCCGATCCCCCGGTGATGCTGATGGACGAGCCGTTCGTGGCCGTGGATCCGATCGTGCGCGGCCGTCTGCAGGACGAGTTCCTCGAGATCCAGCGTCGCCTCAAGAAGACCATCGTCTTCGTGACCCACGACATCGACGAGGCCATCAAGATGGCCGATCGCATCGCCATCCTGAACCGGGGAGCGCGCATCGAGCAGTACGCCGCCCCGGAGGAGATCCTGCGTTCTCCCGCCAACGAGTTCGTGAAGCGCTTCGTGGGGGCGGAGCGGGGGCTCAAGCGGCTGGCCCTGATCAAGGTGGCGGGGATCGAGATCGAAGGGGGGCCGGTGGTCGGACCCGACGCGTCGGCGGCGGACGCCGAGCGGGAGATGGCCCGGCACGGCCTGGACTGGACCAGCGTGGTCGAAGGCCGTGGCCTCCTCGGATGGGTCGACCGGTCCATGATCGGCGGTACGGGTCCGGTCGGCGGGGCCGGGCCCCGGCCGTTCAGCGCCTACGTCACGATGCAGGACTCGCTCCGCCAGGCCCTGGACTCGATCGTCACCTCATCCACCAACGTGGCCGTGGTGGTCGACGCCGACGGGAACTACCTCGGGATCCTGACCCTCGACCGGCTGTCACGGGAGATCGCGCCGTGATGCTGGGCGCGGTCGGGCCGCCGTCGATCTGGCAGTGGATCGCCGACCACGGCTCGAGGATCCTCAGCCTGACGGCCGAGCACGTGGAGCTGGCGGTGATGGCGGTGGCGGTGGGGCTGGTCATAGCCGTGCCGCTGTCCGTGCTCGCCTACCGGCACACCCGGTTCCACCCACCCGTCACGTGGTTGGCCGGGGTGCTGTACACCATCCCGAGCATCGCCCTGTTCGTGGTCCTGATCCCGCTCACCGGTCTCACCGACCTGACCGTCGAGATCGGTCTGGTCAGCTACACCCTCCTGATCCTCATCCGCAACACCGTGGCCGGCCTGCGGGGTGTCTCGGAGCATCTCAAGGAGGCAGCCACCGGGATGGGCTACACGCGGCGCCAGCTGCTGTGGCGGGTCGAGCTTCCCGTCGCGGTCCCCGCCATCGTGGCCGGGGTCAGGGTGGCCACCGTCAGCACCATCGGTCTCGTCGCGGTCGGGTTCATCGTGGGCAAGGGCGGC
This sequence comes from Acidimicrobiales bacterium, assembly GCA_036273495.1. Taxonomy (NCBI): domain Bacteria; kingdom Bacillati; phylum Actinomycetota; class Acidimicrobiia; order Acidimicrobiales; species Acidimicrobiales bacterium. Next base: position 7,737 of record DASUHN010000389.1, read on the forward strand.
CTGGGGGAGCTGATCATCGACGGGCTCGACCGCTTCTACACGCCAGAGGTCGTGGTCGGCGGCGTCCTCTCGATTGCCCTCGCGCTCGTGGCCGACGCCGCCCTTCTCATGGCCGGGCGGGCGGTGACGCCCTGGGCCCGTCCCCGCCGGCGACGGGCCCGCCGTGCGGTCGGGGTGGCGGCGTGAACCAGTTCGTCCACGCCATCGAGTGGATCTTCACCGCCGCCAACTGGAGCCGGGTGCAGCTCGGTGCGGGCATCGGCGGCCAGCTCGGCTACCACGTGGAGCTGTCGGCCATCTCGCTCGGGATCGCCGCGGTCGTGGCGGTGCCGCTCGGGATGGCGGTGGGGCACACCCGCCGGGGTCAGTTTGCCGCGGTGTCCATCGCCAACATCGGACGGGCCATCCCGTCGTTCGCCCTGCTGGTGCTGGCGTTCATCGTCGTCAGCAATCTGCGGCCCTCGCTCGGGTTCAGCATGCTGTCGACGATCATCGCCCTCGTCGTCCTGGCCATCCCGCCGATCCTCATCAACACCTACGTGGGTGTCGAGGGGGTCGATGCCGGAACGGTCGAGGCGGCCCGGGGCATGGGCCTCGGCCCGCGTCAGATCCTGGTCGACATCGAGGTACCTCTGGCGGCTCCGTTGATCATGGCCGGGCTGAGAACCTCGGCCGTGGCCGTGGTAGCCACCGCCACCCTGGCGGGTTTCGCGGGCGGGGGTGGGCTCGGCGTGTTCCTGTATCTCGGGTTTGCCCAACCGGGACAGGAGCAGATCCTCATCGGCGGCGCCATCCTCGTGGCGGTGCTGGCCCTCCTCACCGACGTCCTCTTCGCGCTCCTCGAGCGGGCGGTCACGCCCCGGACCCGGTCGAACGGGAAGCAGCGGGTGGTGCCGGCGCCGCTGCCGGTGGCAGCATCGGCCGCGCAGACGTGAGTCTACGCTGGGGCCCATCGGCGCCGTACAGAGGGAGAGGATCTCCATGAGGATCACCAGTCGAGCCGCAGTAGGTGCCGCCACGGCAGCTGTGGCTCTGCTCGGAGCAGCATGCGGAAGCAGCGGGTCATCGGGCGCCAGCGGGTCCGGGTCCACTGCGACCATCGCGTCCAAGCTCGTCTTCGGGGCCCCGCCCGACTGCGCCACGAACAAGCTCTGCGCCATCGGGCTCAAGAACGTGTACGGGGTCGTCTTCAAGCAGATCAAGACCACCGACTTCGGCGGACCGATCACCGTCCAGGCTCTGAAGTCCGGCGCCGTGCAGGTGGGGGAGCTGTTCTCGACGGCTGTATACGACCCCTCGTTCGTCACCCTCGCCGACGACAAGCACCTGGAGTCGTCGGACAACATCGTCCCGGTGATCCGCCAGGCGGTCGACACCCCGCAGATCGACAAGATCCTCAACGACATCAGCGCCCAACTCTCCACCTCCGGGATGCTCGACCTCAACAAGATGGTGGACGTGTCCCAGCAGGATCCGGCCGCGGTGGCCAAGTCGTTCCTCTCCCAGAAGAGCCTCGGCACGACCACCTCCGGCTGCACCGGCCATCTCACCGTGGGCGTCTCCGGAAACTTCTCGGAGAGCAAGATCGTGGCCGAGATGTACGGCCAGGCGCTGCAGACCGCCGGCTGCACCGTGGCGTACCAGCTCGACCTGTCCAGCCGGAAGGTGTCCGACGCCGCTCTCTTCGGTGGTCAGATCGACCTGAAGCCCGAGTACCTCGCCAGTGAGTCGTCCGCCCTGAGCAGCTCGGCCGGCGTCTCGGGTGACGCCCAGAACAACGCCACCATCCTCAAGGGTCTGCTCAAGGCCAAGAACGTCAACGTCTTGGACTTCGCTCCGGCCATCGACACCAACGTGTTCGTGGTCACCAAGGCCACCGCCGCCAAGTACGGCCTGACCAGTGTGAGTGATCTGGCCAAGACCTGACCCGCCCGAGCGGGGTCAGGGCGCGCTCATCGCCTCTGGGTGACCCGGCCCCGCTCAGGCGTCCAGGACTCGATCAGCAGATGGTCGGCCGGGTCACCCAGCCGGGTGACCACCACGGCGGAGAGCTCGACCCGGAACCAGTCCGCGTCGGATGGCCCCGATGCGCCCGCCGGGCGGGGAACCGCTCGTCCCGAGAGCTTGGCCTCTCCGGACCACGATCCCTGGCCCTCTTCCGGGGGATCGACGCTGTGGCTGTGGATGGCCAGCCGGGGATCCCGGAGCAGATCCTCGGCTCTGCGGGTCCCGGTCATCATCCCCAGGATCAGCTCTCCCTCCTCGAAGACGACCTCGGTCCCGCTGATCCGCGGCGAGCCGTCGCGGCGGATGGTGGCCACGGTGTGGTGCTTGTAGCTCGTGAACAGCTCGAGCACCCGGGCCGAGAGCTCGGCGTCGGCGTCGGCGAACTCCCGCCAGGAGACCATCGCGCCGCTCACAGGTCCGGCAGGCGCAACGACAGGTTCGGGAAGGTGAGGCCGCCGTCGATCTCCAGGACCTTCCCGGTGAGGAAGCTGCCGGCCTCCGAGGCCAGGTACACGATGCCGAGCGCGATGTCCTCCACCGTCCCGAGCCGCCGCAGCGGCGTCCCGGCGATCATCAGCGTGCGCAGCTCGTCGTTGAGGACCGAAGCCAGGGAATCGGTCTCGATCGAGCCCGGGGCGATTGCGTTGACCCGGATCCGGGGCGCCAGGTCGGCCGCCAGGAGGCGGGTCAGATGGGCCAGGGCCCCCTTGGCCGTCCCGTAGGCGGCGTAGCCGCGGTCGGAGAGACGGCCCATGGTCGAGGTGATGTTGATGATGCTCCCCGACCCGCGCTCGAGCATGTGGGGCACGGCGCACTGAGTCAGCTCGTAGGCGGTGGCGACGTTGAAATGGAAGGCCGCCTCGATCGTCTTCGTGGGGGTGTCCAGCAGGGGAGCGGGCATCGTCCCCCCGACGTTGTTCACGACGATGTCCACGCCCCCGAGCTCCGTCATCGCCGTTTCGGTCAACAGTCGCATGTTGGCCACGTCGCTGAGGTCGCAGGTGACCAGCGCGGCCCGGCGCCCGATCTCCGAGATCGTGCCGGCCACCGCATCGAGGTCGGCGGTGGTGCGCGCCGCGATGACGACGTCGGCGCCGCACTCGGCCAGGGCCACGGCCGACGCCTTGCCGATGCCGCGGCTGGCGGCGGTGACGATGGCCACCTTCCCGTCGAGCCGGAAGCGATCCAGGAGGGCCATCTCGGGGCGTATGGTCCTCGACGACTACCGCAACGTCAAGCCGGCACGGCGGACACCTCGGCGGGGTAGATCGCATCCGGAGGGCACTCGGAAACTGTGCACAAGGCCAGGGAGTGGAGGGTCGCGGGATCACGGGCATGGGGTCTTCTCGCTGCGCTCGCTCTCACCGCCGGGTGCAGCAGCGGGGTGGCATCGGCGGGTGCGTCCGCTCCGGCGACGGTCGCTCCCCGGCAGGTGGCCGCCGACCACGCCCGCGCTGTCGCGGCGGTGTTGCGGGCCTCGGATCTGCCCGCGGGCTGGACCGCCACCCCCCACACGAGCGGTCCCAGCGTTCCCGGCCTGGACAAGGCGCTGGCGGACTGTCTCGGCGTGAACGTCGGGATCCTCAACGGGAACGACCCGACCACCGCCGACTCTCCGGACTTCGGCAACGGCAACGGCGGGGAGATCGCCAACTCCGTCGGCTACCAGCCGACAGTGGGTCGGGCCCACCAGCTGAGCGCGCTCCTCCAGAGCGCCAAGATGGCGCCGTGCCTCAACTCGTCCATCAAGACGTTCCTGGACTACCGCCTGAGCCATCCCGCCAGCCCGAGCCAGTCCGTCCCCGCCGGTATCAGGCTGGGCCGGCCCACGACGACCCGGCTGTCGTTCCCCCCGACCGGTGACGTGACCGTCGCCTACCGGTTCGTCGTGCCCATCGAGGGGGCGGGAACCCCGATCAGCGTGTACGGGGACTTCGTCTTTGCCGCCAGGGGAAGGGCCGGCGCCGTTCTGACCGTCGAGAGCCAGGGTGCCGCCCCGGACCCCGCCCTGGAGCAGCGACTCGTCCGCACCGTGGCCAGCCGCCTGTCCCCCGCATGAGCGACGTGGTGGTGGGCGCGGACGGGCTGGGCCGGTGTGCCTGGGGCGCGGCGCCACCGGAGTACCGGGCCTACCACGACGAGGAATGGGGCCGCCCGGTGGCCGACGAGGTCCGGATCTTCGAGAAGCTGTGCCTCGAGGGCTTCCAGAGCGGGCTGTCGTGGCTGACCATCCTGCGCAAGCGGGAGGGGTTCCGGGCCGCCTTCGCCGGCTTCGACCCGGCCGCCGTCGCCGACTTCGGGGACTCCGACGTCGAGCGCCTCCTGGCCGACGCCGGCATCGTCCGGCACCGCGGGAAGATCACGGCGACGATCGGGAACGCCCGGGCCACCGTCCGCCTGCACGCGGAAGGCCGCTCGTTGGGTGCGTTGCTGTGGAGCCACGAGCCCGGCTCCCGCCGGGGGCCGGGGTCCCCGGGTGACCTGGCGGCGTCCACCTCCGAGTCCAAGGCGGCGGCGGCGGAGCTGCGCCGGGCCGGGTTCCGGTTCGTCGGCCCGACGACCGTTCACGCCGCCATGCAGGCCCTGGGCGTGGTCAACGACCACCTGGCCCGATGCCACTTCCGGGAGGCGGCGGAAGCCGAGCGGGCCCGCTTCCATCCGCCGAGCTGACCTCCGCCGGGGCGGTGGGTCAGGAGGGCGCCGCCGCGAACTGCGGCAGCCACTGCTCGGTCCCCGCCACGAGCTCGTCGGCCATGGCGTCGATGTCCCGCAGGTCTCCCCGTCCCGCCAGCGGATCGAGGGCCAGGGCGGCCCCGACGAGGCTGCGGTCCCCGGTGAGGGCGGCCTCGACCGTGAGCTCGTGCACGGCGGCGTGGCGCCTGAGCAGCTCCGCGAGCGGAGCCGGGGCCCGGGCCGCGTCGCGCCCGCGCATCCCGTCCTCGTCGACCACGCATATCGCCTCGACCACGGCATCGTCCGGCAGGTCGGGGCACTGCCCGCGGTTGGGCAGGTTGAGCGGGACCTCACGCCGCGTGCCGGTCAGCAGGGAGTCGATCACCGGCGCGACCAGCTCCCCTGAAGGATGGGTCGGAAGGGTCGCGGTACCGGCCAGCACGGCGTCGACCTCGGCGACGTAGGCGTCCTGGAGCTGCTCGCGCAGCGTGATCGGGGTGAGCTCGATGCCCCACGCCGCGCCCCATCCCGACTCGGCCGTGAGCACCGACGGGAGAAACTCGGCCAGGTGACGGTCACCGGCGGCCGGCAGGGCGCCGTAACGCTCGAGAAGGGTCAGCGAC
>DASUHN010000390.1 GCA_036273495.1 Acidimicrobiales bacterium
CGACCAGACCGGCCGCCACCCGCTCGGCGTCGGTCCTGAGCTGCCCGAAGGTCAGCTCCCGGCCCTGCTCGTCGACGAGCATGCGCCGACCCGGGTCGAGCTCGGCCCGACGCTCGAGGAGCTCCCAGAAGGTGCGCGCGTCACTGATCAGCATCGGGACGCAGGCTATTCGGACCGGCTAACCGGTCGGCTGGGCGACATCCCTTCCGTCCCGTGACAGGTCGGCGGTGCGCTCGGCCAGCTCGAGCAGGCGCTGGTGCTCCATCGCCGCCTCGTGGCGCCGGTCCCCGGCAGGACCGGCCGGCCGCCGGTCCAGCTCGTCGAGGGCCTCGTCCCGGCCGTAGATCACGGCGGTGTCCCCAGCGCCCAGCACCGTCCAACCGCCGGGCACACCGAGGTGCGACCCGTCGACCCGCGTGACCCCGAGCACGGCAATGCCCTCGTCGCGCAGTCCCAGCTCTCCCAGCGGCCGGCCGACCAGCCAGTCCCCCTCCTCGAGGTGGAGCTCTCCGACCGCGTAGTTGCCGGTCAGGTCGAGCAGGCTGGCCAGGTCCCGCGTGGCCAGGTCGGTGTGACGCTCGAGGAGGCGACGGATCACCCGGGTCAGGCGGCGGTCGACCCATGAGCTGCGCGCCACCGCCAGCAGGGCGCACAGTCCGACGATCAGCTCGAGGATGGAGAACCACTGCGACCGGCCGCCGGAGCGGAAGCCGATGATGGCGGAGCTGGCCACGGCCACGATCCCGGCGTTGCCGAGCAGCATCAACGTCATGATCACCCGGCGGCGGACCGGATGACCGATCACCTCTTCGGACTCCCTGGTCGTGAAGCCGGATCCGGTGAAGGCGGACCGGGCCTGGAAGCGCGCCGTGCTCCGGGACATCCCGGTGGCCACCAGGATGACGGTGGCGACCCGCGTGACCACCAGGGACAGGGCCACCACGATCAGCAGCGAGCCGATGGCTATCACGCCCGACGTATATCCCCGGCCGGCCTGCAGGTAATGCCCGCGGGCCCGGTGACGGGCGCGCCCGGTTCGTTGCGTCTTACTCTGCCGCGATGGCTCATCTCTTCGGTCCGGGGCGGCTGGCGTTCGCCTCCACTGCCGTGCTCCTGCTGGCCGGGTGTGGGGCAGCGACGAGCGGAGCCACCGACCCGGCTGCTTCGCCCGGGGGCACCGCCACCACCGGGCCGGCCGGCACCGCGGCGGTGCCGCACACGTCGAACGCGGCCTGGGACACCTACCACGCCGACAACCTCCGCTCCGGCAACGACCCGTCCGGCGCCTCCTACCGTTCGCTGTCCCCGGCCTGGACCTCCCCCCAGCTCGACGGCAAGGTCTACGCCGAGCCGCTGGTGTGGTCGGGGCTGGTGATCGTGGCCACCGAGAACGACACGCTGTACGGGCTGCGCGCCGGTGACGGCAGCGTGGCGTGGAGCACCCACGTGGGAACTCCGGTCCCGCAGTCCGTCCTCCCCTGCGGGGACATCGACCCGGAGGGAATCACATCGACGCCGGCCATCGAGCCGAGCAGCGGGCGGGTCTTCGCCGTCGGCGAGATGATGGTCAACGCGGCGGTGGGACACCAGCTGGTGGCCCTCGACGCCGCGACCGGCAAGCTGCTGTTCCAGGAGTCCGCCGACCCGGCCGGGATGACGAGCCCGTCGACCCATCAGGAGCGAGGCGCGGTGGCCGTGGCCGGGGGTCGGGTCTACGTGCCCTACGGCGGCCTGGACGGGGACTGCGGCAACTACCACGGCTGGGTGGTCGCGGCACCGACGTCGGGACCGGGCCAGCTCATCGCCTACCAGGTGCCCACGGCGCGCGAGGGCGCCATCTGGGCCCCGCCCGGTCCGAGCATCGACTCCGCCGGCAACGTCTGGGTGGCGACGGGCAACGGCAGCTCGAGCACCACCTACGACCACGGGAACAGCGTCATCAAGCTGTCGCCGACCCTGTCCGTGCTCGACTCCTTCGCCCCGTCGAACTGGGCGGCCGACAACGCCAACGACGCCGACCTCGGCTCGACGAGCCCCATGCTGCTGGCGGGCAGCCTCGTGTTCCAGGTCGGCAAGGAGTCGACCGGGTACCTGTTGTCGGCGTCGCATCTCGGGGGGATCGGGGGCCAGCTGTTCTCGGCCAACGTGTGTTTCACCATCGGGGGGGAGGCCGCCGGCCCGTCCGACGTCTACGTGGCCTGCAGCTCGGGGATCAAGGACGTGCACGTCACGGCCAGCCCGCCGTCCTTCCGCGTGGCCTGGTCCGGCCCGTCGGGCGCCACCGGCCCCCCGATCATCGCCGGGGGCCTGGTGTGGTCGGTCGGCGGTTCGTCACAGACCCTCTACGGCCTCGACCCCGCCAGCGGGTCGGCGGTGGTCCAGCAGCACCTGGCCGGCATCCCGGCGTCGTTCAGCACGCCCGCCGCCGGTGACGGGCTCCTCGTCGTCGGCACCGGGCGGGCCGTGCAGGCATTCAGCGGCCCTATCACCACGACCAGCGCCCGTTACTGGCTCCCGGCGGCCGACGGCGGGGTGTTCAACTACGGCTCGGCCGGCTTCTTCGGCTCGGCGGCCCCCAGCCATCCGACCCATCCGGTGGTCGGCATGGCGGCCACCCCGGACGGCAACGGGTACTGGCTGGTGGCCTCCGACGGGGGGATCTTCACCTTCGGGGACGCCGGGTTCCACGGCTCGACCGGGGCCCTGCGGCTCAACCGGCCGGTCGTCGGGATGGCGGCTACCGGCGACGGGGCGGGCTACTGGCTGGCCGCCAACGACGGTGGGGTATTCACCTTCGGGGACGCCCCCTTTCGGGGGTCGGCCGGCAGCCTCCGCCTGACCCGTCCGGTGGTGGGGCTCGGCGCCGACATCGTGACGGGCGGTTACTGGTTGGCGGCGTCCGACGGCGGCGTGTTCGCCTACGGGGCCCCGTTCGGGGGCTCTGCGGGGGGGACGACTCTGGCGGCCCCGATCGTGGGGATCACGGGCAAGGGCTAGCAACGGCCATAGCCTGGTTCCTTGGGCCACCGGCGGCCCGTACCTCAGCGCGCGTTCCCCACTCCCGTTCCGGGGAACTACTTTCATCGTGCCCCCGTTCCCGCCCCCTCCCGGGAGGCCCTCCATGCTCCGGACTGAACCCGACGCGCTCGGGACCTGCCTGACCGATCGCTACCGGCAGGTCCGTGCCCTCACCGAGACACTGGCGGCACCGCTCTCCGCCGAGGATCAGACGGCGCAGTCGATGCCCGACGTCAGCCCCACCAAGTGGCACCGCGCCCACACCTCGTGGTTCTTCGAGACCTTCGTGCTCGAGCCGTTCTCAGGTGGGTACCGGCCGTACGACGACCGCTTCGCCTACCTCTTCAACTCCTATTACGAGACAGTGGGTCCGTTCTTCCCGCGCGCCCACCGCGGTGTCGTCACCCGACCGGGGATAGCCGAGGTGACGGCCTACCGGGCGCACGTCGACGAGGCAGTGGACGACCTCCTGACCGCCGGCGCCCCCGCCGGCGCCGACGGACGCGTCGAGCTCGGCTGCCACCACGAGCAGCAACACCAGGAGCTCGTGCTGATGGACATCAAGAACGTGCTGGCAGCCAACCCGCTCGGCCCCGCCTACATGGGGTCACCTCCCCCGGCCGCCGGCCCGAACGGGGCGCGCCGGGCCGCGGGGGACCACCGGGTCCGCCACGACGGTGGGCTGGTGGAGATCGGTCACGACGGCTTCGGCTTCGCCTTCGACAACGAGCTCCCCCGTCACGGCGTGTACCTGCAGCCGTTCGAGCTGGCCGAGGACCTGGTCAGCAACGGGCAGTGGCTCGAGTTCATGGCCGACGGCGGCTACGAGCGTCCCGAGCTGTGGCTGTCGGAGGGCTGGGCCAAGGTCCGGGCCGAGGGGTGGGACTCACCGCTCTACTGGCACGCCGCCGACGGCGGGTGGCGCCACTACACGCTGGCGGGGGTGCGGGCCGTGGACCCCGCCGAGGCCGTGTGCCACGTGAGCTACTTCGAGGCCGACGCCTTCGCCCGGTGGTCCGGCGCCCGGTTGCCCACCGAAGCGGAGTGGGAGGTCGTGGCCGCCGGTCAGCCCGTCGAGGGCCGGTTCCTCGATCCGGACCGGCTCCACCCCGGACCGGCCGCCGGGGCGGCGTCGATGTTCGGGGACGTGTGGCAGTGGACATCGAGCTCCTACGCCCCGTACCCCGGCTACCGGCCCGGGGCCGGGGCCCTCGGGGAGTACAACGGCAAGTTCATGGCCAACCAGTACGTCCTGCGTGGCGGCTCGTGCGTCTCACCGGCCGGCCACCTGCGCGCCACGTACAGGAACTACTTCCCGGCCGGCGCCCGGTGGGCGTTCGCCGGCCTCCGTCTGGCACGCGACCTGTGAGCAACCCGACCGCCTCCACGCCCGACGTGACCGTCCGGGTGTGCATGGACGACACCGAGGCCCGGGCGCGCCTGCTCGAGGACGCCCGCCGGGGCCTGGCCGCCGAGCCCAAGGATCTCCCGCCCAAGTGGTTCTACGACGAGGAGGGCTCGCGCCTGTTCGAGGAGATCACCCAGCTGCCCGAGTACTACCCCACCCGGGCCGAGCGCGAGATCCTCGTCGCCCGGGCCGAGGAGGTGGCCGAGGTGGCCCGCCCCGAGGTCCTGGTCGAGCTGGGCTCCGGGGCGGCGGTCAAGACGCGGATCCTCCTCGACGCTCTGCACCCGTCGGGCACGACCAGCTACCTGCCCTTCGACGTGTGCGAGGAGGTCGTGCGCCAGTCCGGCGCCGACCTGGCCGGGACCTACGAGAACCTCAGCGTCCAGGGGGTGGTCGGGGACTTCGAGCAGCACCTCCACCTCGTCCCGCGCTGGGGCCGCCAGCTGGTGGCCTTCCTAGGCGGGACCATAGGGAACCTGCTGCCCCACCAGCGCCACCGGTTCCTCCGCCAGGTGCGCAGCCTGATGGAGTCCGGTGACCATCTCCTGCTCGGCGCCGATCTGGTCAAAGACCCGGGCCGGCTGGTGGCGGCGTACGACGATTCCGCCGGGGTGACGGCGCGCTTCAACCGCAACGTGCTCTCCGTCCTCAACCGGGAGCTGGCCGCCGACTTCGATCCGGACGCCTTCGACCACGTGGCCGTGTGGGACGACGACCACGAGTGGATCGAGATGCGGCTGCGAGCCCGCGCCGAGCAGACCGTCACCGCCGCCGGCCTGGACACGCGCATCTCGTTCGGCCAGGGCGAGGAGATGCGCACCGAGGTCTCGGCCAAGTTCCGGCCCGACGGGATCGTCGACGAGCTCGGTGACGCCGGCCTGGACGTGGTCCGCTTCTGGACCGATCGCGCCGGGGACTTCTCGCTGGTGCTGGCCGCGGCCTGACGGGCAGGTCGTCGCCTCGGCTACGTTGAGCCCCGGACCGCGGTCGGCGCTGGGGACAAGTTCCTGACCGGGTTGACGCCGTCAACCGCCCCAGCCCGTACACGGTCGGGGGGAGACGGATGACGCTGCGACAGGCGCTGGAGCGCTACGGGGTGGCCCTGGCCGTGGTGCTGGGCCTGGTGGTGGCCCTGATCGTGCTGCCCGGCAACACCACGACCGGCACGACGCAGGTCGGCCAGGCCGGCGCGGCTCCCGGCTCGGGCAGGTCGGTCAGCCCCGGCGCCCCGACCGGGTCGGCGGGGGGCGCCCTCGGGGCCACGGGCGGGGGCCCGGCGGGCTCGGGCGCCGGCCCGCTCGCCTCCGGAGGGGGAGGCAGCGCCGGCACGGGAGGCGTCGGGACGGCGGCAGGCCCGACCGGTGCCGCCCCGGCCGCTCCCGGCGGGGCGGCGGTCACGTGGGGTGTCGGTCCCCACTGCCGGCCGGACGGACGCCAGATCGGGGTGTCCTACGCCATGCCCCCGTGCGTGCAGTGGAACAGCAAGGACAACGGAGGGGCGACCGGGACGGGCGTCAGCCGCAGCAAGATCGTGGTGGTCCGCTACATCCCGCAGATCGATCCCGGGACCAGGGCCATCCTGCAGAGCGCCCAGCTCTCCGATCCCCCTGCCACGGTCGCGCGCGCCTACCAGGCCCTCACCCGCTACGGGAACCTCCACTACGAGACCTACGGGCGCCAGGTGGTGATGGTCGACTTCAACGCCTCCGGGCCCGTGACCAGCGACGAGAACTCGCGCGCCGACGCCATCGCCATCGCCGGCAACATCAAGCCGTTCGCGGTGATCGACGGGGACCCGGCCCAGGGTGCCCCGCTCACGTTCGTGCGCGAGCTGGCGGTACGGAACATCCCGTGCTTCTGCTCCACCTCGTACCCCTCGGACATCTACACGTCCATGCCGCCAATCGTCTTCAGCCCGTTGCCCACCCTCACCGAGTACGCCCAGAACTCGGCCGAGTACGTGTGCAAGCACCTGGCCGGCCACAACGTCGAGTACGCCGGATTGGGGGTGAGCGGTCCGCGCAAGTTCGGCCTGGTGTACGTGACCGGACAGAACGAGGTGGCGTTCCCGGAGGATGAGGAGGCCAAACCGCTGGCCGAGAAGTACTTCGGCCAGTGCGGCATCCACTTCGCCAAGGAGATCGGGTACTCGTACGACCCGGGCCGGAACCCGACCGACGTAACCAATCTCATCGCCCAGCTGAAGGCGGCCGGGGTCACTACGGTCGTCCCGTTCTGGGATCCCCTCTATCCGATCCTCATCACCCAGGAGGCCACCCGGCAGGCCTTCTTCCCGGAGTGGATCATCACCGGCACCGGGCTCTCGGACACGACCACGGCGGGGCGCCTCTACGACCAGCAGCAGTGGCAGCACGCCTTCGGGACCTCGCCGCTGTGGATCACCTGGGCCACCGTGTCCAAGAGCGCCGGCTACCGGGAGTACCACTGGGCCCGGCCCCAGGACGCACCGGGCTCCGAGGGCGTGCTCATCAACATCTACCGGTCCCGGATCGCCGAGCTGTTCACCGCCGTCCAGATGGCCGGGCCCGACCTCGACCAGGCGACGCTGTCCGCGGGAGCCTTCGCCTATCCCCGCACCGGCGGGACCCCGGCGCGGCCGTTGCTGTACCGCACGCGCCAGTACCCCACCGCCATCAAGGACTTCTCCGAGGTCTTCTACAACGTCAACGCCTCCGGCCCCGACGAGCGGGGTGACAACGGCAAGGGCATGATCACCCGCGCCGACGGGGGCAAGCGGTACCAGATCGGCCAGTGGTACACGGGTCCTCCCCACGTGTTCGGCAGCGCCCCGGCCCCGGTCACGGTGACCGACGACCCACCGGGTGGGGGTGACTGGCCGACCGACAGCAATCCCGGCTCCTATCCCGCCAGCCAGGCCTGCCTGGACTGCTCGTGATCGCGGTCCAGGCGCGCCGCCTGAGGGACCGGGCCGGCCGCGACCGCCGCTCGACCGGCCTGCTGGCCGCGGCGGCGCTGGCCTTCGCGCTGCTCGTGGGGGTCGTGTACCCGGCGCCCCTGCCGATCGTGTTCCTCGGGCTCGTCGTCGGCTCGCTGTACGGGCTGGTGGCCGTCGGCCTCGTGCTCGTCTACCGGGCCAACCGCATCATCAACTTCGCCCAGGGGTCGATCGGCGGGCTGGCGGGCGTCTTCGCCGCCTCGCTGATCGTCGGGCCCCACTGGCCGTACCTGCTGGCGGTGGGGGTCGCTCTGGTCGCCGCCTTTGCGCTGGGTGGGGTGACCGAGCTCGTCTTCGTGCGCCGGTTCGCGCGCGCCCCCCGGCTGATCCTCACCGTGGCCACCATCGGGGTGGCCCAGCTCTACGACGCCGCCACCATCGCCCTGCCCAAGCTGTTCAACTACGACTCGGTACCTCAGCCCCCCCAGCCCTTCCCGTTCCACTTCAGCTGGTTCCCCGTCGTGTTCAACGGCGGACACCTGCTGATCGTGGTGGTCGTCCCCCTGGCCACCGCCGCCCTGTTCACGTTCCTGCGCCGGAGCCGGGCCGGAGTGGCCATTCGCGCCGCCGCCGAGTCCTCCGACCGGGCCGCCACGCTCGGCATCCCGGTGAAGCGCCTCAACACCCTGGTGTGGGTGCTGGCCGGCGGTCTCTCCGGGCTCGGCGTGCTGCTCCGGCTGCCCATCCAGGGCGTCGCCATCGGCGCCGCCCTGGGGCCGAGCCTCCTCCTCTTCGCCCTCGCCGCCGCCGCCATCGGCCGGTTCGAGAGCCTGCCCCGGACGCTCATCGCCTCCCTGGCCATCGGGGTGCTCGAGCAGGCGGTGTTCTTCCGCACGGGGAACACCGACGTGGTCAACGGCGTGCTGCTCGTGGTCATCATCGTGGCCCTCGTGGCCAACCGGCCGTCCGAGGTCGACCGGGCCGCCGAACGGGACGCCAGCTCGTGGGCGGCGGTGGGCCTGGTCCGCGCCGTGCCCGCCGCCCTGCGCCGGCTGCCGGAGTTCCGGATGGCGCGGGCCGCCGGCGCGGTGGTTCTGGCCGGCTTCCTGCTGCTCGCTCCCCTGGCGTGGTCCCCCAGCCAGGTGAGCCTGTTCAGCGTGGGGCTGATCTACGCCGTCGTCGTGTGCTCGCTGGTGGTGCTGACCGGCTGGGCCGGGCAGATCTCCCTCGGCCAGATGGCCTTTGCCGCCATCGGGGGCGCGGTGGCCGGCACCCTGGCCATGCACGGCAAGAACTTCTTCCTGGCCGTTGCCGTGGCGATCGTGGTGGGCGCCGTGATCGCCGTCCTCCTCGGCATCCCGGCGCTGCGCATGCAAGGACCGTTCCTGGCCGTCACCACCTTGGCCTTTGCCCTGGCCACCGGCTCCTACTTCCTCAACCCCGCCTACTTCTCGTGGCTGGTCCCGAACCCCGCCACCGACATCCCCCGTCCGGTGCTGTTCGGGAAGTACGACCTGACGTCCGAGCACGCCATGTACTACGTCGTGCTCCTGGCGCTGGGGTTGTGCGTGGCGGTGGCGTGGCGCATACGGACCTCCCGGGTCGGCCGCACCCTCATCGCCGTCCGGGACAACGCCCGGTCGGCGCAGTCCTTCGGCGTCAGTCCGGTCCGGGCCAAGCTCACCGCCTTTGCCGTGGGCGGGGGCATGGCCGCGCTGGCCGGGGCCCTCTACGCCTACGAGCAGCAGCGGCTGGTCACCTCGCTCCTGGACCCCGAGACCAGCATCACCGTCTTTGTCGTGGCGGTGATCGGAGGACTGGCCTCGCTGCCCGGCGCCATGCTCGGCGCGGCCTACCTGACGGTCGTGAACTACTCGTCGTTCACCCACGCCACCCTGAGCCGCCTGTTCGCCAGCGCCCTGGGTGTCCTCGTGATCCTGCTGTTCCTGCCCGGTGGCCTGGGCGGGCTCGTGTACTCGGTGCGTGACCGCCTGCTGCGCGCCGTGGCCCGCCGGCGCCGGCTCGTCGTGCCGAACCTCCTGGCCGACGTCGCCACCGCCGCCGACACCCCGCCGGAGGCGGGGGCGCAGACGGCGGCGGGGACCGACCCGATCCTGGTCGTCTCCGGCCTCGACGTCTCCTACGGCCGCGCCCAGGTCCTGTTCGAGGTGGACCTGTACGTCGAGCGGGGGGAGATCCTGGCCCTGCTCGGGACCAACGGGGCGGGCAAGTCGACGATCCTGGCCGCCGTGTGCGGCCTGCTCCGGCCCGACCACGGGCGGGTCACCCTGGACGGATCCGACATCACGGGCTGCACGCCCCAACAGGCCCTGGCGGCGGGGGTCGTGCTCGTCCCCGGCGGCAAGGCGGTGTTCCCGACCCTCACCGTCGCCGAGCACCTGCGCCTGGCGGCGTGGACGCTCGAACGGACCGAGCCCGAGCACGTCGCCGAGGCCACGGCGCGGGCGCTGGCCGCCTTCCCGATCCTGGGCCAGCGCTCCGAGCAGAGGGCGGGGAACCTGTCGGGTGGGGAGCAGCAGATGCTGGCCCTGGCGCAGGCTCTGATAGCCCGGCCCAAGCTGCTGCTGATCGACGAGCTCAGCCTCGGGCTGGCCCCCGTCATCGTCGAGCAGCTCCTCGAGATCGTGAAGGCGATCCGTGCCAACGGGACCTCGGTCGTGCTGGTCGAGCAGTCCCTGAACACGGCCGCGTCCCTCGCTGACCGGGCGGTGTTCCTGGAGAAGGGCACGGTTCGCTTCGTCGGCCCGACCGCCGACCTCCTCGACCGGGGGGACGTGGCCCGCGCCGTCTTCTTCGGCGCCGCCGCGACCCGGTCACGAGCGACCGCCGCCGAGGGCACGAACGGCAACGGGCGGTCCCCGTTCCTGGCCGCCTGCCCGACATGCGGGCACGAGCACCCGGTGGCGCTCGAGGTTCGGGAGCTGAGCGCCCGCTTCGGAGGCATCACCGCCGTCGACCAGGTCACCTTCGGCGTCCGGAGCGGGGAGATCGTCGGCATCATCGGGCCCAACGGTGCGGGCAAGACGACGGTGCTCGACCTGGTGTCCGGATACCTGGCGCCGGCATCCGGGCGGGTGATGCTCGAGGGTCAGGACGTCACCGGTCTGTCGGCGGACGTGCGGGCCGTCCGGGGCCTGGGCCGGTCGTTCCAGGACGCCCGCCTCTTCGCCACCCTGACCGTCCGAGAGACGATCGCCACCGCATTCGAGCGCCACGCCCCGGTGCCAGAGGCGCTGGCGGCCGTGGTGCTGTCGCCCGCGGTCAAGGCATCCGAGCGGGAGATCAACGACCGGGTGGACGAGCTGATCGAGTCCATGGGACTGCACGCCTTTGGCGACAAGTTCGTGGGCGAGCTCTCCACGGGGACGCGCCGGATCGTGGACCTGGCATGCGTGCTGGCCCACGATCCATCCGTCCTGCTCCTGGACGAGCCGTCCTCCGGGATAGCCCAGCGCGAGGCGGAGGCACTCGGGCCGGTGCTGCTCGACGTCCGCGACCGCACCGGCGCCGCTCTGGTCGTCATCGAGCACGACATCCCGTTGGTCCGCACGATCAGCGACCGCCTCATCGCCCTGGAGATCGGCGCCGTGATAGCCGAGGGGCCACCTGACGACGTTCTGGGTGACGCCCGCGTGATCGAGGGCTATCTCGGCACCGCCGGACGCCCGGTCAAGCGGACGCGCACCCGTCGCACGGCCCCGGCGGCGGCGTCGGGCTCGGCGCCCCGGCGCCGGAGGTCGGCCGGCACCCCCCAGTAGGATCGTGGCCGGAAGTTCGTCCAGGAGGGTGGCCCGTGGCTGATTTCGATCCGCAGGAGTTCCTCGACGAGCGGAACGCCGCCGACCCCCAGCCCTTCTACCGGAGGGTGCGCGACGTCGGCGGCGCCGTGCCGGGCGTGTTCGGGGGCTACCAGGTGGTCCGCCGGGCCGAGGTGGAGTACGCCCTGCAGCACCCCGACGAGTTCTCCTCGGCCATGGAGGCGGTCGACCTCGGCCAGACGCGGCCCCTGATCCCGCTGCAGATGGACCCGCCCGACCACGTGAAGTACCGCCGCCTCCTCGATCCGGTCTTCTCCCCCCGCGAGATGGCCAAGCTCGAGCCGCAGGTGACCGCTCTGGTCAACGGGCTCATCGACGGCTTCATCGACCGGGGGCAGTGCGACTTCGCTTCGGAGTTCGCGGTGCCGCTGCCGTCGTCGGTCTTCCTGGCCCTGATGGGGATGCCCTACTCCGACCTGGACATGTTCCTCGAGATGAAGGACAGAATCGTCAGGCCGGGGGGGGCGAGCCAGGAGGAGAACCGGCAGATCCACCGCGAGTACGCCGCCAAGATCGACGGCTACTTCGAGTCGATCCTGGCCGAGCGCAAGGCCGAGCGCCGCGACGACCTGCTGAGCCATCTCGTCGACGCCGAGGTGGACGGGGAGAAGCTGACCGACGACGAGATCCTGGGCATCTGCTTCCTGATGCTGCTGGCCGGCCTCGACACGGTGACCGACGCCCTCGAGTGCGACTGGGTCTACCTGGCCCGCCACCAGGACCAGCGCCGACGGATCGTCGACGATCCCGAGATCATCCCCCAGGCGGTCGAGGAGCTCCTGCGCTACGAATCACCGGTCACGGGGGTGGCGCGCATCACCGCCGCCGACGTGGAGCTCGGAGGCTGCCCGATGCCCAAGGGCACCCATGTCGGCGTGTCGATCGGCGCCGCCAACACCGACGAGCGCGCCGTGCCCGACGCCGAGACCGTCGACCTCACCCGCAACCCCAACCGCCATCTGGCCTTCGGCGCCGGCGTGCACCGCTGTCTCGGCTCCCATCTGGCCCGCCTGGAGCTGCGGGTGGCGATGAGGGAGTGGCACCGGCGCATCCCCGACTACCGCATACCCGAGGGGACCGAGCTGCGGTTCTCCTTCGGCCTGCGCCAGGTCGACGAGCTGCCACTGGTGTTCTCCGCCTGAGCGGAGGTCCGGGACCGGCCGGGCGTAGGGTACCGGGGGGTGAAGGGAGGTTCCGTGGCGGCGGTCGTCGATTCCGACCAGCACCTGTACGAGAGCCGGCTCCTCTGGTCCGAGCACATCGATCCCTCCGCCCGGGACGACGCGCTGCGGATCGAGGACGACGAGCTGGGCTACCCCTGGCTCACGTGGCGGGGCCGGCGGATATCACTGGCCGACGTCCAGCTGCCGGGGGACACCGCAGCCATCGGGCGCCACCGGCAGCGCCGGCGCCAGGGACTGGCGCCCGAGTACCGCTACGACGAGGTCCTGCCCACCGACTACTGGGAGCCCGGCGCCCGGGGCCGCCGCCTGGAGGAGATGGGACTGGACGCCGCCGTCGTGTTCCCCAACTACGGCCTCCTGTGGGAGCGCCCCCTCTCCGGGTCGCTCCCGGCCCTCACCGCCAACATGACGGCGTGGAACCGCTGGTGCGCCGAGATCGGCCCCGCCAGCGGGGGCCGGCTGTTCCCCGTCGGGCACCTGACCCTGCGTGACGGCGCCTGGGCCGAGGATCAGATCTCCCGGCTGGCCGCGGCCGGGGTCGGCCTGGCGATGATCGCGCCGGCCCCGGTGGACGGGAGGCCCCTGTCCGACCGGGCCCACGACCGGATGTGGCGGGCCTTCGTCGACCACGGCGTGACACCGGTGTTCCACGTCGCCGACCAGACCCGGATCTTCGACGACGCCTGGTACACCGACGAGGGGGACAGCCTGGCTCCGGTCATGGAGGCGGTCTTCCTCTACACCGCCCCGGCCGTCGCCGTCACCGACCTCATCGTGAACGGGGCCTTCGAGCGCCACCCCGGGCTCCGGGTCGGCATAGTCGAGCTGTCGTCGGTGTGGGTCCCGCAGTACCTCCTGATGCTCGACGGCGGGTGGGACTTCACCAACCGGCTCAACGGTCGGGCGCCCGCCGGGCTGACCCGCAGGCCGAGCGAGTACTTCGTGGACCACGTCCGGGTGTCGTCGTTCTCCTACGAGGGACCGGCCCGACTCACCGCCCAGGCAGGTGACGTTTTCATGTGCTGCAGCGACTACCCCCATTCGGAGGGCACGGCCACGCCGCTGGCGGACTACCGGGTGGCGGGGTGCTCCCCGGAGGCCCAGCCCGGCCTGTTCGGCACCAACCTGACGGCGCTGCTGGGTGCCGGCGGAACGGGCGGGCCGTGATACCGGTCGACATCGCCGGGCTGCAGGTGGAGGAGACGACCGGCGCGCCCGTGGTGCTGCTACGGGAGCACGAGGCGCCCCACCGGGTGCTTCCGATCTTCATCGGCGGCCCGGAGGCGGCGTCGATTGCCCTGGCCCTGAGCTCGCAGACCCCGCCCCGCCCGCTCACCCACGACCTCCTGGTATCGCTGGTCGAGCACCTCGACGCCCGGGTCGAGCGGGTCGAGGTGACCCTCCTGCGCGACGGCGTGTACTTCGCCGAGCTCGCCGTCAGCGGGCCGGAGGGGCCCCAGCGCCTCGACAGCCGGCCGTCGGATGCCATTGCCCTGGCCGTCCGGGTCCAGGCCCCGCTGTTCGTGGCCGAGGCGGTGCTCGACGAGGCCGGGGCCGTCGTGGACGTGACGGGAGGCGAGCCGCCCGACGAGCAGGCCATCGAGGAGGAGGTGGCGGCGTTCCGGTCCCGGCTCGAGAACCTGGACCCCGGCCATTTCCCGACCGACGAGCCCGGGGGCTCAGGCCCCGAGTAGGCGCCGGTAGATCCCGGCCGTGGCCGGGTCGAAGGCGACCAGGCGCACCTCCTCCACTGTCGACCGGGCGCCCCGCAGGGTGTCGACGGCGATGCGGCCCGCCTCCTCCCTCGGATAGCCGTAGACCCCGGTGGAGATGGCGGGGAGGGCCATCGACGTCACCCCCAGGTCGGCCGCCGCCTCCAGGGCCCGGCGGTAGCAGGAGGCGAGGAGCTCCGCCTCTCCCTGGCGGCCGTCGCGGTAGACCGGACCCACGGCGTGGATGATCCAGCGGGCCGGCAGGCGGAAGCCCGGCGTGACCCGGACCTCCCCGGTCGGGCATCCCCCCAGCTCGCGACAGGCCCGGGCCAGCTCGGGTCCGGCCGCGGCGTGGATGGCGCCGTCGACCCCGCCCCCGCCGGCCAGGGCGGCGTTGGCGGCGTTGACCACGGCGTCGACG
>DASUHN010000391.1 GCA_036273495.1 Acidimicrobiales bacterium
AGCACGGGCTGGGTGCAGCCCCAGTAGAGCATCGGCGCGTAGGCGTCCACGTACGGGGCCATGGTCCCGTACGGATACTTCGTCATCCGGTCGTCGGTCGGGGGGAAGACGGTGGCTACCAGCAAGGTGTGGGGAGCGGCGGACCGGACCTCACCCAGGTAGACCGCGACCCGCTGCGGGGACAGCGCCACCCCCTCCGACGCGGTCTCTAAGTCGGCGCTCCAGCCGTCGAGGCCCTGGCCGTCGGCCGAGCGCCACTGGATGGCGGACCGGGTCCAGCCCGCGTCCGCCACCGGGTCGAACAGATAGGGGAAGCCCCACCCGATCACCTTGAGGCCGGCCCGGTGGGCGGCCGGCACCAGCGTGGTCAGAGCGGGCCCCCCGTAGAAGCCGTCGGGGGAGTCCCCGACGCGGACCCAGATCTGCTGCAGCCCGGCGCGGGTGGCGTCGGCCACGATGGCCGACACGTCCCCGTGGTCGGTCGAGGACAGCTGCCAGATCCACATCCCCTTGCCGCTGATGGCCGCTGTCGGGTTCCGCCCCGGTGGCGCGCCCGGGGCCGGCGGCAGCTGGGAGTCGGGAACGAGATGGGCGGGGTGCCAGGGCGGCGCCGGCGGAGGGCCGGTGTAGGGCGGGGGCGGGCAACCGGGCAGGGGCAGGTCGGTGGGCGCGGCCGTGGCCGGCGGGGCAGCGGGCGCGGCGGGGACGGGGGCCGGAGCCGGCGGCGGGGGAGTGGCAGCGGGATGGACGGCCGTACCGGCCACGGGGCCGGATGGGGCCGGGGCGGCGCGCCGGTGCGCGGGTGGCGCCGTCCGCGGCGGAGCCGAGCCGCCCCCGATGGCCAGGGCGCCGGCGGCGGCGGCGGAGGCCAGGACGACCGCGGCCCCGGCCCCGGCCAGCACGGGCCGCCAGCTACTCCGCAGCGCCCACCGGTCCGCCGTCGATCAGTTGGTCGAGGTACTCCGACAGCCCGTAACCGACGCGCCCGTCACCGGTGGTCCAGCACGTGAGGCCCTCGGAGATGCGCGTCGCCATTCCCTCCCGCCTGTTGCGCAGGGGGATCAGCGACATCACCTTCCCGTCCACGGTCCAATCCTGGTCCCCGCTGCGCAGCAGGGCGTGAACGGTGTCGTGGTACTTGTCATCTCCCAACCACCCGGTGGAGACTTCGACGTGGTCGCAGTAGTGCATGGCCGTCCCGTCCCAGACGAAGCCGCCGCGCGTTCCCGGGCCCTCGCGCCGGGCGATGCGCGAGGCCATGAAGCCGAACGACGGGCCGCAGTTGCCGGTGAGCCAGCGGTAGTACCACGGGGCCTGCCAGGACCGGGGGCCCCAGGAGTGGTCGCGCAGGCCGTACCCGTCGACGTTCCAGGTCTGGTCCCCGACCGTCACCGTGCCCAGACCGGCGGTGAGCTGTTCGTAGTGGCCGCGCGCGAACTCCTCGCCGGGGACCTCGCGCTGTTCGTCGGGCTCCCCGCCGAACATCGGGGCCGCCCCGGTGAAGGTCAGGGTCACGGCGCCGTCGGCCGTGGGGTTGGACGTGAAGGCCTGCTTGGGGTCCACCATCTCCAGCGGATCGTCGAGCAGGAGGAGCCGACCCTCGTAGGCGACGTGCAGCTCCTCGAAGGGACGGATCACGTCGAAGCGCAGCCCGCCGGCGGCGAAGGCGGAGTTGTCCGAGATCTGCGGCCGGGAGAACATGAACCCCACCCGGCCGTCGGGCAGGTACAGGCAGACGGTCATCTCGGCGTAGCCCTCGTTGGCGCGGTTTCCCAGCCGGACGAAGCCGCCGACACGCGACGAGGGATCGAAGACGTTGAAGTACATGCTCTCGTTGAAGTTCGGCTCGGTGCCGAGCTCGTGCATGTACTCGTCCTGGGGCTCCAGGCGCAGGGGCATGGTCGCGATGGTATTGGGCCGCGGCGGCCCTCTGGTCCCGCCGGACCCGGCTCAGCCCCGGGAGCGCGCCTGGCGGAGCTGGGCCCACTGGCGGCGCATGCCGGCCAGCCACCGGTCCGGGTCCCCGGCCTTGCGCCGCACGTACTCAGCCACCTCGGGGTGGGTGAGGATCAAGAAGCGCTCGGCGGCCAGCCCGGCGATCACGGCGTCGGCCACCTCTTCGGGCTCGACCAGGCCCCCCGCCGCCAGCACCGCCGACCCCGCCGGGTCCCGGTCCTCGAGGCCGCCGAGCAGCATGGGGGTCCGGACGCCCTGGGGGCACAGGCACGAGATCTTGATGCCCTGGTCGGCGTAGGTGATGGCCATCCACTCGGCCAGACCCACGGCGGCGTGCTTGGTGACCGAGTACGGCGCCGCCCCCAGGTTGGTCAGCAGGCCGGCGGCCGATGCGGTGTTGAGGAGGTAGCCCCCGCCCCGGGCGGACATGCGGGGGATCAGGGCCCGGGCGGCGTACACGTGCGCCATCACGTTGACCGCCCAGATCCGCTCCCAGTCGGAGTTCGGCGCCTCCACCCCGCCGCCGACGGCTATGCCGGCGTTGGAGCAGAACAGGTCGACGGGACCGAGGTCGGCCTCGACGCGGTCGACCAGGCCCACGACCTCGGCCTCACGGGTCACGTCGACGGTGAGCGGCAGCGCCCGGGCCCCGGCCCGCTCCACCTCCCGCGCCACCGCCCCGGCGCCGGCGCCGTCGAGGTCGGCCACCGCCACCGCGGCCGCTCCCTCGGTGGCGAAGCGCCCCGCCAGGGCCCGCCCGATCCCGCTGGCCCCGCCGGTGACGACGACGACCCGGCCCCGGACCTCCACTCAGCCCCCTCGGCCCGGACCAGCCGGCTCAGGCCGGCGCCGGGGCGCCGCTCAGAGCGGTGAACTCCGCTTCGATGCAGCGCCGCAGCAGCCCGGGATCCTCGACGGCCGCGGCGTCCACCACCAGGCCCATGTCCAGGCGGTCCATGTACGACAGGACCGTGGCGTTGAACGCCACGCCGGCGGTGGGGCCCATCGGGTAGTTGGCATCCACCCGGCCCCCGGCCATGTACAGCTCGACGGGGGAGCCCCGCAGGTTCGACGCCGCCAGGTCCACGCTGGCGACCTGCTGGCGGGCGATCGGGGTGAGCACGGCGGGGGGGAGGGTCAGGATCACGGTGGCGAGGGCGTCGACCATGCCGAGGGCGCGCTCCGAGCGGGCCACCGAGAGCGCCTCGTGCACCAGGAGGAAGCGGGCCGTGGGGTCCGGGTCGGCGACCGGGACCGTGACCCGCGCCGGGGCGAACGAGTTGCCCCCGAAGGACTTGTCGACCCGCGTGCTCACGGGCATGGCCACGCGGAGCCGCTCGACGGGGTGCCCGAGGGCCCGGTGGTAGGCGGCGGCGCCTCCGGTCACGCCGGTCACGAAGTAGTCGTTGACCGTCCCGCCCAGCGCTTTGGCCGTGCGCCGGGCCTCGTCGAGGCTGAGATCGATCGTGTCGAGGCGGCGGCCCATCGACCGGCGGTCCCGCCACAGGTCGGAGCCGGACGGGGAGCCGATGCTCTGGCGGGCGACGGAGGCGACGGTGTCGACCACGCCCCGCGCCTGGCGGACGAACAGGTCGGGACGGGCCAGGCCGGCGGCGCGCCGGCCCAGGCGGGCGGCGGCGGCCACCGGAGAGCCGGCGGGCGGTCCCGTGCGATCCGGCGTCCCGGCAAGCACCGGGACCCGCACCGGGTTGTCACCGTCGGGGTCGAAGTCCAAGAAGCTGGACGAGAGGCGCAGCCCGCCCACGCCGTCGGTGATGGTGTGGTGCATCTTGGCGAGGAGGGCGGCCCGGCCGTCGTCGAGACCCTCCACGACCGTGAGCTGCCAGAGCGGGCGGACCGGGTCGAAGGCGTCCTCGAGCCACAGGCCGGCCAGGTCGAGCAGGGCGCGCATGGTGCCCGGGGGTGGCAGGGCCACGTGGCGGACGTGGTAGCGCAGGTCGAACGAGGCGTCCTCGATCCACGCCGGGCGGGCCCACGGCATCGTGGCGCTGCGCACCCGCTGGCGCATGCGCGGGAAGGCGGCGATGGTCTCATCGATGCGCCGGGTGAGCCGCGCCACGTCCGGCGGCCGGTCGAGGACGGTGATGTTCAGGAACGTCGAGCGGAGTACCGGATCGCGCTCGATGGCCCACATCAGGGCCTCGGATGGCGTCATCGCGGGTGCGTCGGCCACGGCGCGCACCCTAATGGGAATGGTGGCCCGGCTATCGGGACAGGGTGGTGTGCTTCAGCTCGTTCAGCTCGGACCAACCTCCGACGGCGTCGACGACCCGCTCGATGAGCGCGACCGACGCCGTGGCGTCCGCCTCGGGCCGGGTCATCAGCCGGGCAAAGGCGGCCCGCTCCCCGACCACGAACGTGGGGACGCCCCAGACGCCGTTCTCGTCGGCCGAGGCCTCGTGCTCCTTGCGGAACCCGTCGAGGGCGGCGCCTTCGTCGAGGGCGGCCATGACCGAGCCGGCGTCGGCTCCCGCCTCGGCCAGGATGGACCGCACCACCTCCGGGTCGCGCAGGTCCCGGCCCTGGCCGTGGCGGGCCGAGAACAGCGCCAGGTGCACGTCGAGGAAGCGCTCGGGCTGGGTGTCCCTGACCACGAGACCGGCCCGCATGGCCAGGAGGTCGCGGGCCTTGGCGGGGTCCTCCCACACCGGCGTCCCGCCCTCGTCGACGTGGACCTGCGACAGGGAGAACGGGACGAACTCGACGTCCCAGTCGGCGCCGGCCTTGAGACCGGCCACCACGTGCTCGTGGGCGTTGCGGGCGAAGGGGCAGCGGTAGTCCCAGTTGACGGAGAACGATCGGGTCATACCCGCCTGAACACCCCGACCCGGGGTCGGGATTCCCCCCGGGGCCAGATCAGCCGGGCCACCCGCCCGAGCACGGTCCCGACCACCACCCCGGCGACCACGTCCGAGGCGTGGTGGATGCGGACATGGACCCGGCTGGCCGCCACGACGGCGGCCAGGGCGTAGTACGCCGGCCCGGCCCGGTCCCCCTGGGAGAGCACGGCGGCGGCGCAGAAGGCCGAGGTGGCGTGACCGCTCGGGAAGCTGCTGGTCCGGGGGATCCGGAGGGGGAGGGGCCGGGGCCCGTCGACCACCGGCCGGACCCGGCGGAAGAGGGACTTGATCCCGAGGTTCACGGTGGCCGACTCGGCGGCCATGATGGCGACGACCCGCACCGCCTCGGCCCGATGGCCCGCCCGGACCGCCCGCAGCCCGGCCAGGGCCAGCCAGACGATCCCGTGGTCCCCGACGGCCGACGCCCCGTACATGACCGCGTCGGCCACGGGGTTCGCGCGGATGCGGTCGAAGGCGGCGTCGACGACCCGGTCGAACCGCTCCGGGCCGGGCCCGTCTAGGAAAGCGCCGGTTGAGCGCAAGCCGTCTCGG
>DASUHN010000392.1 GCA_036273495.1 Acidimicrobiales bacterium
CCGCGACCCCGGGGAGGAGTGGCTCGTCGTGCGCGGGGCCCGGGAGCACAACCTCAAGGGAATCGACGTCGAGATCCCCCTCGGCTGCATGGTTGCCGTCACCGGGGTGTCGGGGTCGGGCAAGTCGACGCTGGTCAACGACATCCTCTTCCACGCCCTGATGCAGAAGGTCTACAAGTCGAAGACCGTGCCCGGGCGCCACAAGCGGATCGAGGGCACGGAGTACCTCGACAAGGTCATCAACATCGACCAGTCACCGATCGGGCGCACGCCGCGGTCGAACCCGGCCACCTACACGGGCGTGTTCGACTCCGTCAGGAAGCTGTTCACCCAGACCCAGGAGGCCAAGGTCCGCGGCTATCAGCCGGGGCGCTTCTCGTTCAACGTCAAGGGGGGCCGCTGCGAGGCGTGCGCCGGTGACGGGACGATCAAGATCGAGATGCACTTCCTGCCCGACGTGTACGTGCCGTGCGAGGTGTGCAAGGGGGCCCGCTACAACCGCGACACGCTCGACATCACCTTCAAGGGCAAGAACATCGCCGAGGTCCTCGACCTCTCCTGCGAGGAGGCGCTGGAGTTCTTCGGCAACCAGCCCGTCATCGCCCGCCACATGCAGACCCTCGTGGACGTCGGTCTCGGCTACATCCGCCTGGGCCAGCCGGCGCCGACCCTGTCGGGGGGAGAGGCGCAGCGGGTCAAGCTGGCCAGCGAGCTGTCCAAGCGCTCGACCGGGCACACCATCTACATCCTCGACGAGCCCACCACCGGCCTGCACTTCGAGGACGTGCGCAAACTGCTGCACGTGCTGACCCGCCTGGTGGACCAGGGGAACACGGTGCTGGTCATCGAGCACAACCTCGACGTGATCAAGACCGCCGACTGGATCATCGACCTCGGCCCCGAGGGCGGGGACGGCGGCGGCCGGGTGGTGGCCGAGGGCACGCCGGAGCAGGTCGCCAAGCACCGGGACAGCTACACCGGCGCCTTCCTGGCGCCCCTGTTGGGCTACTAGCCCGTCGTGGGGCTGGGGCTCCCACGACACGCGGCGGGCGCGGTCCGCCGGACCCGGGTGCCCGCCGCCATCAGCAGAGCTCCAGCATTCGCTCCAGCGCCACCCGGGCCCACCGGACCGTCTCGGGGTCGACCGTGATGCGGTTGCGGACCTCCCCCCCGACGAGCCCGTCGAGCACCCAGGCCAGGTGGGCGGCGTCGATGCGGAACATGGTCGAGCAGGGACAGACCAGGGGGTCGAGGGAGACCACGGTCCGGTCCGGGTGCTCGGCGGCCAGCCGGCTCACCAGGTGGATCTCGGTGCCCACCCCGATGACCGTGCCCGGCGCCGCCTCCTCCACCGCCCGGATGATGAAGTCGGTCGACCCGACCCGGTCGGCCCGCTCGACCACGTCGTGGGCGCACTCGGGGTGCACGACCACCAGGCCACCGGGGTGCTCCTGGCGGAAGGCGGCCACGTGCTCGGGCCGGAACCGCTGGTGCACCGAGCAGTGCCCCTTCCAGAGCAGGAAGGTGGCCTCCTTCACGTCGGCCTCGTCCAGGCCGCCGAGCTGGCGGCGGGGGTCCCAGACCCGCATGTCCCCCTCGGCGTAGCCGAGCTGGAAGCCGGTGTTGCGCCCGAGGTGCTGGTCGGGGAAGAAGAGCACCTTGTGCCCCCTGGGCTCCCGGCCCTGCAGCCCGAGGGCCCACGACAGCACCGTGCGGGCGTTGGAGGACGTGCACACCGCCCCCCCGTGGCGGCCCACGAACGCCTTCAGGGCCGCCGAGGAGTTCATGTAGGTGATCGGGACGATCGCCTCCACGTCGGTCACCTGCTCCAGCTCCTCCCAGGCCTCCTCGACCGACTCGAGGTCGGCCATGTCGGCCATCGAGCAGCCGGCGTTCAGGTCGGGCAGGAGCACCTGCTGGTGGTCAGCGGTGAGGATGTCGGCCGACTCGGCCATGAAGTGGACCCCGCAGAACACGACGTATTCGGCGTCGCGGCGGTCGGCGGCGATCCGGGACAGGCCGAAGGAGTCACCCCGGGCGTCGGCCCAGGCCATCACCTCGTCCCGCTGGTAGTGGTGGCCCAGGACCAGCAGCCGGGAGCCCAGTGACTCCTTGGCCGAGCGGATCAGGGCCGCCAGCTCTTCGGGCGCGGCCTTCGTGTAAGGGTCGGGCAACGGCGTCTGCAGGCGGAGCATGTTGTTCGTGCCTCCTCGAGGAGGAGCTCCGCACTCGGCCGGCGGGGACAGCCTGGTCGCCCATCCGCGGGGTTGTCGGCCTCGGAGCCTGATATGTCACCGGATTCCAGGCCGGTGTGAGCCCGATTGTACCTCCCCCACGGCCGGCGGCGGGGCTGGGGGCCCCGCCTGGCGGAGGAGCCGGGGCGTAGGGGACCCGGCGGGCCCTGTGGCAGGGGCATATTGGAGTGGTGCTGCAGCGCCCGCCGGCCGGGACCATCCCCGACGCCCCCGGCTCCTACCAGTTCAAGGATGCCGACGGGCGGGTGATCTACGTCGGCAAGGCGCACTCCCTCCGCCAGCGCCTGTCGAACTACTTCCAGAGCCCGGCCGGCCTGCTGCCCCGGACGGCCCAGATGGTGGCGGCGGCCGAGAGCGTCGAGTGGATCCAGGTCCGCAACGACGTCGAGGCCCTGATGCTCGAGTACAACCTGATCAAGGCCCACCGGCCCCGGTTCAACATCCGGCTGCGCGACGACAAGAGCTACCCCTTCCTGTCGATCACCCTCGACGACGAGTGGCCCCGGGCCACGGTGATGCGGGGCCAGAAGCGCAAGGGCGTCCGCTACTTCGGGCCCTACGCCCACGCCTACGCCATCCGCGAGACCCTCGACCTGCTGCTGCGGTCGTTCCCGATCCGGACCTGCTCCGACAACAAGCTGGGACGCCACCAGCGCCTGGGCCGGCCGTGCCTGCTGTACCACATCGAGCGCTGCAGCGGGCCGTGCGTCGGGGCGGTGACCCGGGAGGACTACGACGGGCTGGTGGCCGAGCTCATCGACTTCCTCGACGGCAACACCGAGCCGGTGGTGCGCCGGCTCGAGGCGGCCATGAGCGAGGCGGCCGACACCCTCGAGTTCGAGCGGGCGGCGCGGGTGCGCGACCGCCTGGTCAGTGTCCGCAAGGCCATCGAGCGCCAGCAGATGGTGACCGAGCGCCCCGAGGACCTCGACGTGATCGGCCTGGCCGACGACGAGCTCGAGGCCGCCGTGCAGGTGTTCTTCGTGCGCCGGGGCCGGGTCGTCGGGCGGAAGGGCTTCGTGCTGGACAAGGTCGAGGACCTCTCCCGCCCGCAGCTGATCGCCAACGTGCTGGAGCAGCTCTACGGGGAGCCGACCCTCGACGTGCCCAAGGAGGTGCTGGTCCCCGAGATCCCGGAGGACCCCGAGCTGTACACCGAGTTCCTCTCGGGCATCCGGGGCTCCCAGGTCGCGGTGCGGGTCCCCCAGCGCGGGGACAAGCGGGCCCTGCAGGAGACCGTCACGCGCAACGCCGCCGAGGAGTTCACCCGGCACCGCCTCAAGCGCTCGGCCGACCACAACGCCCGGGCCCGCGCCCTCACCGCCCTCCAGGATGCCCTCGGCCTGCCTGAGGCGCCCCTGCGCATCGAGTGCTACGACATGAGCCACCTCCAGGGCAGCGACTACGTCGGCTCGATGGTCGTGTTCGAGGACGCCCTGCCCAAGAAGTCCGACTACCGCCGGTTCAAGGTGCAGGGCGTGCCCGGCAACGACGACTACGCGGCGATGGAGGAGGTCCTGACCCGCCGCCTCACCGCCCTGCTGGCGGAGCGCGACCGCCCGATGAACGAGCGGCCCCGGAAGTTCTCCTACCCCCCTCAGCTCCTCCTGGTGGACGGCGGCCGGGGCCAGCTCAACGTCGCCACCCGGGTGGTGGAGGAGCTGGGCCTGGAGGACGAGATCCCGGTGGCGGCCCTCGCCAAGCAGTTCGAGGAGGTCTACCTCCCGGGCCAGTCCGACCCGGTCCGCATCCACCGCCAGTCCGAGGGGCTGTACCTCCTCCAGCGGGTGCGGGACGAGGCCCACCGCTTTGCCGTGGCGTACCACCGCCAGCTCCGGGCCCGGCGCATGACCAAGAGCGTGCTCGACGACATCCCCGGGCTGGGACCGGGCCGGCGCAGCCGCCTCCTGAGGGAGTTGGGCAGCGTCAAGGCGGTCAAGGCGGCGACCCTCGACCAGCTCCAGGGCCTGTCGTGGCTCCCCGCCCCGGTGGCGCTGGCCGTCCACCAGAAGATCCACGGACCGAACGGAAGCGATGGACCGGGAGGACCGTGACGTCTGGGAGGCCCACGCCGCCTGGTGGCAGGACAACTTCACCGGGGGCGCCGACGCCGAGTACGTCGAGCAGATCCTGCCCCTGGCCGAGCGCCACCTCGGCGGGGCCCGGTCGGTCCTCGACGTCGGCACGGGGGAGGGCCAGCTGGCCCGGCTGGCCGCCTCGCTCGGCGCCCGGGTCACCGGCATCGACCCCTCCCGGGCCCAGCTCGCCACGGCCCGCTCCCGGGGTGGCGGCCCCGCCTACCTCCTGGGCGAAGCCGCCCGTCTCCCCTTCCCCCCCTCCGCCTTCGACTCGGTGGTGGCGTGCCTGGTCTTCGAGCACATCGACGACGCCGAGGTCGCCATCGCCGAGGTGGCCCGGGTCCTGGCCCCGGGTGGCCGGTTCGTCTTCTTCCTCAACCACCCCCTGCTCCAGACCCCCGGGAGCGGGTGGATCGACGACCGCATCCTCGACGAGCAGTACTGGCGGATCGGTCCCTACCTGACCGTGGACCGCACCATGGAGCAGGTCGACAACGGGGTGGTGATCCCGTTCATCCACCGGCCCCTTTCCCACTACGTCAATGCCCTGATCGGGGCCGGGCTGGCCGTGGAGAGGATGGAGGAGCCGGCGCCGCCGGCGGGCTTCCTCGAGCGGGCCGAGGAGTACGCCGCCGCCGCCAGCATCCCCCGGCTGCTGCTCCTGGTGGCGGTGCGTCGCGACTGAGCGTGACGGTGGGAGAATGACCGGCGGAATGATCGACTTCCTGGTCATCGCCGGCCTGTCCGGGGCCGGCCGCTCGACCGCCGCGGCGACCTTCGAGGACCTCGGTTGGTTCGTGATCGACAACCTGCCGCCGTCCCTCATCAGCAAGGTGGCCGAGCTCGTCGACCGGCCCGGCTCCGACACCGACCGCGTGGCCCTGGTCCTCGGCCGGGGGGGCGAGGAGTACGTCGAGGACGTCGGCCCTGCCCTCCAGCACCTCCGGGCCACGGGTAACCGGGTCCGGGTCCTCTATCTCGAGGCCTCGGACGAGGTCCTGGTGCAGCGCTTCGAGGGCACGCGCCGGCGCCATCCGCTGGCCGCCGAGGGGGTGATCGAGTCGATCGCCCGCGAGCGGGACCTGCTCGACCCCATCCGGATCGAGGCCGACGTGGTGGTCGACACGAGCGACCTCAACGTCCACCAGCTGCGCGACCGCCTGGTGAGCCTGTTCGAGACCGGCGATCCCGCCGGCGGCATGCAGACCCAGATCGTCTCGTTCGGGTACAAGTTCGGCATCCCCCGGGACGTCGACCTGGTCCTCGACTGCCGCTTCCTCCCGAACCCGCACTGGATCGAGGAGCTCCGCCCGCACTCGGGCCTGGAGGCCCCCGTGCGCGACTACGTCATGTCCCAGCCCGACACGGCCGAGTTCCTGGACCGGCTCGGGTCGCTCCTCGACCTGCTGCTGCCCGGCTACGTGAAGGAGGGCAAGAGCTACCTCTCGATCGCCGTCGGCTGCACCGGCGGGCACCATCGCTCGGTCGTCCTGGCCGAGGAGATCGGCTCGATCCTCCGGTCCCACGGGTTCGACCCGGCCGTGAGCCACCGGGACGTCATGCGTTGACGGCGGTGGCGGCGCTGGGGGGTGGTCACGGGCTGGCGGCCACGTTGCGCGCCGTCCAGCGCTACGCGTCCCCGGTCACGGCCATCGTGTCGGTGGCCGACGACGGGGGGTCGAGCGGGCGGCTCCGGGAGACCTTCGGGATCCTGCCTCCGGGTGACCTGCGCAAATGTCTCGTGGCCCTGGGGGATCCCGGCTCGGTGTGGGCCGAGGCCTTCGAGTACCGCTTCGGCGCCGGGGAGCTGGAGGGCCACCCGCTGGGGAACCTGGTGCTGGCCGGGCTGGCCGCCGTCACCCGGAGCTGGACCGACGCCCTCGACGAGGCGGGGCGGATGATCGGCTCGGCCGGCCGGGTGCTCCCGGCCACCCTGGTGCCGGTCGTCCTCAAGGCCAACACCGCAGCCGGCGAGGTCCGGGGCCAGGCGGCCGTCATGCGCTCGGGGGCCATCACCGGGGTGTCGATCGTGCCCCCCGACGCCGAGGCGCCCCCCGAGGCGGTGACGGCCATCCTGGAGGCCGACCAGGTGGTGATCGGCCCCGGGTCGCTGTTCACGAGCATCCTGGCCGCCGCCGCCGTTCCCCGGCTCCGGGATGCCCTGGCGGCCACGCGGGGAAGGAAGGTCTACGTGGCCAATCTGCGGCCGCAGGTTCCGGAGACCGAGGGATACGACGTGGGGGACCACGTGGCGGCGCTGGCCGCCCATGGCGTGGACGTCGACGTCGTCGTGTGCGACCCGTCGGCCATCGCCGTGGGCCGCCTCGCCGGGCCCCACGTGGAGGCCGATCTGGGGCGCGGGGACGGCCTCGGCCACGACCCCGTCAAACTGGCGTCCGTCCTGGCCGATCTGGTGGGATGAGGCGGGAAAGGGTGATTCGACCATGGCAGTGAAAGTCGGTATCAACGGCTTCGGCCGCATCGGCCGCAACTACCTCCGGGCCGTCCTGCGCTCCGGTGCCGACGTCGAGGTGGTCGCGGTCAACGACATCAGCTCGATCGAGACCAACGCCCACCTGCTCAAGTACGACTCGACCCACGGCCGCCTCGAGCAGACGGTCGCCTTGACCGACGACGGCTTCGAGGTCGGCGGCCGGACCATCCGGGTCCTCGCCGAGCGCGACCCCGCCGCCCTCCCGTGGGGCAAGCTCGGTGTCGACGTGGTGATCGAGTCGACCGGCGTGTTCACTGACGGGGAGAAGGCCGCCGGCCACCTGAAGGGCGGGGCCCGGACCGTGCTGATCTCCGCCCCCGCCACCAACGTCGACGCGACCTTCGTGATCGGCGTCAACGACGGGGAGCTGGCCAAGGACCGCCACAAGGTGGTCTCGGCCGCGTCGTGCACGACCAACTGCTTCGTGCCGATGGTCAAGGTCCTCGACGACTCCTTCGGGATCCGCCGGGGTCTGATGACGACCGTCCACGCCTACACCAACGACCAGAACCTGCTCGACCTCACCCACAAGGACCTACGCCGGGCCCGGGCGGCGGCGGTGAACATCGTCCCCGCCTCGACCGGCGCGGCCCGCGCCACAAGCCTGGTCCTCGAGTCGATGAAGGGCCGCCTGGACGGCGTGGCCTTGCGGGTGCCGGTCCCCGACGGCTCGATCACCGACTTCACCGGGATCATCGAGGCCGACGTGAGCGCGGACGAGGTCAACAACGCCTTCCGCAAGGCGGCGGAGTCGGAGCCCCTCTCCCGGATCCTCGTCTACACCGACGAGCCCGTCGTGTCGTCGGACATCGTCGGTTCGTCGGCGTCGTGCACGTTCGACTCGGGCCTCACCATGAGCTCCCCGCTCGGGGACGGCACGACCCTGGTGAAGGTGTTCGGCTGGTACGACAACGAGTGGGGGTACTCGAACCGCCTGGTCGACATGACCCTGCTCCTCGGTGCCTGAGAGGCGCGACCCGCTCAACGTGCCCCAACCGACGTGGTAGCCCCGGTCCCCGTCCTCGAGGACCTGCCCGATCCTGCCGGCCAGTCGGTGCTCGTGCGCGCCGACTTCAACGTGCCGCTCGAGGAGGGCCGGATCAGTGACGACCGGCGCATCACCGCCGCCGTGCCCACCCTGCAGTGGCTGGTGGACAAGGGCGCCCGGGTGACGGCCTGCAGCCATCTGGGCCGGCCCGGCGGCCGCCCCGACGAGGGCTACTCGATGGCGCCGGTGCGCGAGCGGCTGGCCCAGCTCGTGCCTCAGGTCGAGCTGATGGAGAACCTGCGCTTCGACCCGGGGGAGGAGGCCAACGACCCCGACTTCGTGAAGCGCCTGATCGACGGGCAGGACCTCTACGTCGACGACGCCTTCGGTGCCGCTCACCGGGCCCACGCCTCGATCGTGGGGCCCCCGCAGTACCTGCCGAGCGCGGCGGGCCGCCTGCTGTCCCGCGAGGTGGAGGTCCTGGGGGGACTCCTCGAGCACCCCGGCCGCCCCTTTCTCGCCGTGCTCGGTGGGGCCAAGGTGGCGGACAAGATCGGTGTCATCCGGGCCCTGCTCGAGAAGGTCGACGCCGTGGTGATCGGCGGGGGCATGTGCTTCACCTTCCTGGTGGCGCTGGGCCACGAGGTGGGGGAGTCGCTCGTGGACCCGTCACAGGTCCAGGCCTGTCGGGAGCTCCTCGACTCGGGGCGCCGGGTGGTCCTGCCCACCGACGTGGTGGCCCTCGGTCCCGACGGCACCGAGGTGCGCCAGACGGGGCGGACCGTCCCCTCGGGCTGGAAGGGCCTCGACATCGGGCCGGGCAGCGCCGCCGAGTTCTCCGACGAGATCGCCGCTGCCCGCACCGTGCTCTGGAACGGTCCGATGGGGATGTTCGAGGATCCCCGCTTCGCCGCCGGGACCCGCACCATCGCCCAGGCCGTGGCCGACTCCCGCGGCTACGCGGTCGTCGGTGGAGGGGACTCGGCCGCGGCCATGGAGAAGTTCGGGCTGGCCGACAGCGTCGACTTCGTCTCCACCGGCGGAGGGGCGTCGCTGGAGCTGCTGGAACTCGGGGACCTGCCGGGTCTCATCGCGCTGCGAGAAGGGAGACGGGGTGGCTGAGGCGGCGCGCCGTCCGCTCATCAGCGGGAACTGGAAGATGAACATCAACCACCTGGAGACCATCCAGGTGGTGCAGAAGCTCGCCTACCGGCTGAAGCCGGCGGACACCGCCGGCGTCGACGTCTCGGTCCACCCGCCGTTCACCAGTCTGCGCTCGGCGCAGACAGTGATCGACGCCGACGACCTTCCCATAGCCCTCGGAGCCCAGAACTGCCACTGGGAGACGGCGGGCGCCTTCACCGGCGAGGTCAGCCCGGTGATGCTCGCCAAGCTCAACGTCCGGTACGTGATCGTCGGGCACTCGGAGCGGCGGGCGCTGATGGGGGAGGACGACGGCGTGGTCGCCCGCAAGGCCCGGGCGGTCTTCGCGGCGTCGATGACGCCGATCGTGTGCGTGGGGGAGTCCCTCGAGCAGCGCGAGGCCGGCGCCACCGACGAGGTCGTGACCGCCCAGCTGCGCGCCAGCCTCGAGGGTCTGAGCCCGGCTCAGGCCGCCGCCGTCGTGGTGGCCTACGAGCCCGTCTGGGCCATCGGCACCGGCCGCAACGCCACCCCGGAGGACGCCCAGGAGGTGTGCGCTCGCATCCGCGCCCTGGTGGGGGAGGGGTGGGGGTCCGGCGCCGCCGCCGCTGTCCGCATCCAGTACGGCGGCTCGGTCAAGCCCGACAACGCCTCTTCGCTTCTGGGCCAGCCCGACATCGACGGGGCCCTGGTCGGCGGGGCCAGCCTCGACCCGGACAGCTTCGCCGCCATCGTGGAGGCCATGGCCTGATCCGGGCCGCCCGGTTCCGGGTGGTAATTTGTGTGCGGTTCGGCCTGACCCCAGCCCACCGCGGAGGCAGCAGCCCCTTGTTGACCGGCATCGTCATCGGCGTACACGTGGTCGTGTCGTTCCTGCTCATCCTGCTGATCCTCCTGCACAGCGGACGCGGCGGGGGGCTGTCCGACCTGTTCGGCGGGACCGGATCGGTCGCAGCCGGCTCGACCGTCGTCGAGCGGAACCTGGACCGGATCACCATCGCGGTGGCCGTGATCTTCACCTTCACCACGGTCAGCCTGGCCATGCGGTTGAGCTGAGCCCCACCGCCTGACCGGGCCTCCGGGGGTCCGGCCCGACGCCGGCGGAAGGTACAGTCTGGGCTCGCGGCGTCCCCTGGGAAGCCCTGTCGGAGTGGCGGAATAGGTAGACGCGCCAGGTTGAGGGCCTGGTGCCCGCAAGGGCATGGGGGTTCAAGTCCCCCCTCCGACACCACGGGGGCCACGCGCCAGGTCCACCTCGGCCCGGACCTGGTTGGACGCCGGTTCGTACGTCAGCCGGAGCCCGAGGTGGGCATATACGGCAGCGCGATCGCCAGGGCTCGCCTCCTCCAGGGTTCGGATCAGGCCGCCCAGGGAAGTGGCGATGGCCTCGATCTCACCGGCCGAGAGCGGACGCCATTGCGACCTGGTCGGAAGCGTCATCTCCAGCCGGTCACGCTCATTGCGCAACTCGACGATGCGTCTGGACACCCACTCCATCGGCATGCTCGCTTGCTCGACAGACTGCATCAACCGCTCGATCCGCAGGTCGCAGTCGGCGATGGCGGCCGTGATGGCCGCGTCGTGAGCGGTTGCTTCAGGTGGCGAGACCTGAGCTGCAGCCAAGGCCTCGGGCGTGACTATCTCGGCCAGCCAGGCGTCGAGCTTGGTCACGATGGAATCTTCGCGGACGTACACCGCGCGTGGGTGGTCCACGTCGGCCGGAAGCGAGCGTTGCGAGCGCAACGGACACCGATACAGCACCCGGGTCGGGCGGCCTTGAGTGCGGGCGGGGCGGGCCTGGCCCTGGAGCTTGCGTCCGCAGAGGCCGCAGTACAGAAGCCCGCGGAGCAGGTAGGGGTGTTGTGCGTCACGCCGCTTGGTCCGGCCGGGCGTCCTCCTGAAGCGGGCGGCCACTCGCTCAGCAACCTCGGCGTCGACCAGCGCCTCGGTCGTGTTGTCGGCCGCTGCGATCCACTCGGAGTCGGGCCGCCAGCGCATCCGGGTCACGTGGCCGGCGGCGACGTCGGCGAGGTCGAGCAGCTCCTCGTGCCGCTGCTGCTTACCCCAGACCTTGCGGCCGCCGTAGATCGGGTTGGTGAGGATGGCCCGCACGCGCTGTGGGCCCAGCCACGCGGGTCCCGGTGGGGGTTGCGACGCCGGTCGTAGGCGGCGGGGGAGGGGATGCCTTCTCGGGTAAGCGTGTCGGCGATGAGGCGTAGCCCGGCCCCCTCGGCGTACATCTCGAAGATACGCCGGACCACCTGGGCAGTGACCGGGTCGGCCTCGAGGCGGTGTAGCCGCTGGCCCGCCGTGGCCTTGGCCGGGTTGGGGTGGGGCCCGGCATCGACCAATCGGTAGCCGTAGGGCGGGCGGCCACCGAGGAAGCGGGTGCCGTCAGCGGCCATCGCCTCCATCGCCGATCGGACGCGGATCTTGATCCTGGTGCGCTCCCCTTTGGACAGGCCGCCGAAGAGGGTCATGACGAGGTCGTGGGCCTCGGAGCCGGGATCGATGGCGCCGCCGACCTCAGGGACCCAGAGGGCGGCGCGGTAGTGGGTGAACAGTGGGAAGGTGAGCCCGAACTGCCCGCCGTAGAAGGCCCGGGCCGGCTCGCCGATCACCACCGCCTCCCAGCCCCGGTCGGTGTCGGCCAGATCGGCCAGGAGGCGGCCGGCCTGGGGCCGCCGCTTCCACGGGATCGAGCGGGACTGGCCGATGTCGAAGTACTCGGCGACCACCTGACCGCCGACGCCGCCGATGAGGTCGTTGGCGCGCCGCAGCTGCCAGGCCCGGGACGCCGCCGGGTCCTGGGCGTCCTCGGTTGACACCCGGCCGTAGAAGGCGAAGCGCATGCTAAAGGTCTACCCCGCGGCTGTGTCACGGTGGTGGCTTGCGGCCCGGAGCAGGAGGTCGAGGAAGGCCCGGAGCGCGGCGGGCGGTACCGCGTATGCCCCGGGGGGCGGGATGAAGAGCGGGCCCGGGTCGGTTCCTGGCCGTCGTGGAATCGCCTTCTAACAACGAGACTGCTCTCCACTTCGCCGTCCGGTCTTGACCAGGGTGTGGACGATCTCGTCCATGAGCCTGCCCCGGCGGCTCCACTCCTTCCCGCGAGGGGCGTTCTCCGAGGGGCGGTAGCCCACTCCGAGCACAATCATCAGGCGCCCCGGGGCCCCACGTCGAGAATCAACGTCCTCGGCTATCTGCAGGGTTGTGCAGCGGGGGCCAGCAGGGCCATGATCGTTGCGCCCACGTTGGTGGCGCGGGCCAGCGCCATCCCCGCCAGCAGCAGGGAGTCGGGCTCCAACCGCTCTACGCCCCGTGGTGCTCCTCGAACTGGACGGCGGTGAACCCGTTCTGGTTGGAGAAGGTGGCCATGTCCAGGAACGCCTTGTACATCTCGGGGTGGACCTTGGGGTCGAGCCCGGGCAGGACGAGGTTGAACCGCAGGGTGGACATGGCCATCGGCGTGTCTCCTTGGTGGGTCCCGGAAAGGAGGGACTACGTTCCCGGGCGGAGAACTTAGGCCGGCGGGGGCAGAGGGGGCTGGCATGCATCGCGAGCGGCGCGGGGAGGGGCCGTGACCTCAGGGACGCTCGTCCTCGGGGTTCTGAACGGGTTCATCATCGGGCTCCTGGCCGTCGGCCTGGTGCTCGTGTACCGCTCCAACCGCTTCCTCAACCTGGTCCACGCCCAGCTGGGAGCGGTGCCCGCCGTCCTGTTGGCCAAGTTCGTCATCGACTGGGGCTGGAGCTGGTGGGCGGCGATCTTCCCGGCCCTGGCCGTCGGGGTCCTGACCGGCGCGCTCGTCGACCGGCTGGTGATCGCGCGCATCCGGAGACGGACCCGGTCCACCGTGTCGCTGCTGCTCGCGACCATCGGGGTCACCCAGCTCCTGCTGGCCCTCACCTACATCCCCGCCATCGGGCCCGACAACAACAAGCTCGACTTCAAGGGCTACCCCCTCCCGTTCCAGAGCCACGTCTCGGTGGGCCAGGTCGTGCTGGGCGGCCAGTACGTGCTGATCCTCATCCTGGTGCCGGTCCTCGTCGCGGCGCTCGGGCTGTTCCTCCGTTACACCATGCTGGGCAAGGCCATCCGCGCCGCCGCGTCGAACGCCGACGCCGCCCGCCTGTGCGGCGTCTCCACCTGGCGGGTGAGCACGATCACCTGGGGCATAGCCGGCGCCCTGTCCGCCATCACCGCCGTCCTCCAGGCCCCCTCGCAGGGCAGCTTCAACGCCGAGGCGCTCGGTCCCGAGCTGCTCCTGCTGGCCCTCGGGGCCGCCGCCTTCGGCGCCTTCGTCTCGATCCCGGGCGCCCTCGTGGGCGGGCTGGCCCTCGGCCTGGCCCAGCAGCTCACCCTGGCCCAGACGTCGAGCGGTGGGGATGCCGAGCTGGTGGTGTTCGCCGTGATCCTGGCCATCATCCTGATCCGGGGCCGGGCCATAGCCGCCGTGTTCGCCAGCTCGGGCGCGGTGGTGGACGACCAGCCCCCGGCGCGTGTGCCGGAGGTCCTCCGCGCCCGCGCCGTGGTGGCCCGCCGGGGGCTGTGGTCGGGCGGCCTGTTCCTCGCGGTGGCGGCGCTGTTCCCGCGCCTGCCGTACTTCAACACCAACGCCCACACGTTCGAGCTGGTGCTGGTCGTGCTGTTCGCCCTCATCGGGGTGGCCATGACCACGCTGGTGGGTTGGGGGGGGCAGGTGAGCCTGGGCCACTTCGCCCTGGTGGGTGTCGGGGCGTTCATCACGGCGCGCTTCGGCCCCCACAACTGGTCGCTGGTGATCCTGCTCCTGTTCGCGGGAGTGGTCGGGGCCGGCCTCATGGTCGTGGTGGGCCTCCCCGCGCTGCGCGTGCGCGGCCTCACCCTGGCGGTCACGTCCCTCGGCCTGGCGGTGGTCGCGCCCGACTGGCTCTTCCGCCAGGCCTGGTTCGGCTCGTCGCAGCCGTTCGGCGTGCAGGTGAACCCGCCGATCCTGATGTCGGGACTGCCCCGCCCCACGTCCCAGCTCGAGGTCTACTACGTGTCGCTGGCCGTGCTCGTGCTGGTCCTCCTGGCCGTCCGGGCCCTGCGGCGGTCGGTGCCGGGACGCCTGGTCATAGCCGTGCGCGACAACGAGCGCGCCGCCAGCGCCTTCGGGGTCACGCCCGCCACCGTGAAGCTGGCGGTGCTGGCGCTGTCGGGGTTCATCGCCGCCATGGCCGGCGTGCTCTGGGCCGACGCCTGGCGCACGGTGTCAGCCGAGCAGTTCGACCCGAACCTGTCCCTCGGCATCCTGGCCATCCCGGTCATCGGCGGGCTCGGCTCGGCCGCGGGCGCGGTGGCCGGGGCGGTGCTGATCTACGTGCCCGCCTACTTCGTGAGCCCGTTCCTCACCGGACTGTTCGGGCAGTTCGGCCACCAGATCGGCTTCGAGCTGGCGCTGCAGGGCCTGGCCCTCACGGGCGTGCTGCTCTCCTATCCGACCGGAGTGGCCGGAGCGGCCCGCCGGGGGTGGGAGGCGTTCCTGTCCCGCCTGGCACGCGACTACGAGCGCCGACCGCCTCCCGAGCAGTTCGACACCACGCTGGTGGTCGAGGACGTCGGGCTCCGGTTCGGGGGCGTGCAGGCCCTGGCCGGGGCGTCGATCGTGGTCCGCCCCGGTGAGATCGTGGGCCTGATCGGCCCCAACGGGGCGGGCAAGACCACGCTGATGAACGTCATCTCGGGCGTGCTGCAGCCGACCTCGGGCTCGGTGTGCCTGCGCGGTCAGGAGATGGTCGGCCTCCCCGCCGAGTTCCGGGCCGCCTTCGGTCTGGGGCGCAGCTTCCAGGACGCCCTCCTGTTCCCCGGCCTCACCGTCACCGAGACCATCCAGGTGGCGTTGTCGTCCGAGAACCGCGTTGGCTTCCTCTCGGCGTCGGTGGGGGCGCCGTGGGCCCGCGCCGCCGACGCCGAGACGGCGGCGCGCACACGGAAGGTGGTCGAGCGGCTCGGGCTGTCGGCGTGGGCCGACACTCTGACCTCCGAGCTGTCGACCGGCACCAGGCGCATCTGCGACCTGGCCGCCCAGGTTGCGGCCGGGCCGGCCGTCCTGCTCCTCGACGAGCCCACCGCCGGTGTGGCCCAGCGCGAGGCGGAGGCGTTCGGACCCCTGCTGCGCCGCATCCGCGACGAGCTGGACTGCTCGATCCTCATCGTCGAGCACGACATGCCGCTGCTCATGGGACTCTGTGACCGGGTCTACGCCATGGAGGCGGGCAAGGTCATAGCCGAGGGCACGCCCGAGGAGATCCGGGCCGACCCGGCCGTCATCGCCATCTACCTCGGCACCGACGAGGTGGCGGTGGCCCGCTCCGGGACGCGACGATCGAGATCCACCAGGAGGTACGTACGGACATGACCGCCACCCCGGGGCCGCCAGCGGCGTCAAGGAAATCGAGGAGTCCCCGGAAGTGGTTCTCGAGGTCGACGCGGTCGACTTCTCCTACGGGCGGCTCCAGGTTCTGTTCGCGGGAGTGTCGGGCGGCTTTAGCGGCGGCGCCAGGAGGCGGCGCAGGACGAACTTCTTAACCTTCCCCGACGGTGTGCGCTCGAAGTCGTCGACGTACCTGAGCTCCTCCGGCCACTTCTGGCGGCCCAGCCCGGCGGCGTCCAGGGCGGCACGAACGGCCTGCAGGTCGGGTGCCTCGGAGCCGGGCCGGACCCGGACGAAGGCGCAGGCGTGCTCCCCGAAGCGGGAGTCGGGAGCCGCCACGACGGCCACCTCGGCCAACTCCGGCATGGCGCTCAGGGCCTGCTCGACCTCGGCGGCGCTGATGTTCTCCCCACCCCGGATGATCACGTCCTTTAGGCGGTCGGTGATCGTCAGGTATCCGTCGGGATCGAGCACCCCGATGTCACCGGTGGCGTACCAGCCGTCGGCGTCGAAGGTCTCGCGGGTCAGCGCCGGATCGGTGTATCCGGCGCACAGATCCGGCCCCCGGCTCCAGATCTGGCCCTGCTGGTCGAGGCGGATCTCGACCCCGGGCAGGGGTCGCCCGTCGGTTTGCACGCGCCGCTCCGGGGGGTCGTCGTGGTTGCCGGCGGTTGTCGACGGGTGCTCGGTCGACCCGTAGGCGCGGGTGAGCGAGATTCCCAATGCGTGGGCCCGCTCCGCCACGGAGGCGGGTATCGGCGCCCCTCCCAGGGTCAGGTGCGTGAGGTGGGCCAGATGGCGAGGTCCGAAGTCAGGAGAGTCGAGCAGGCTGGTCAGGAAGTAAGTGGCTCCTCCACCTGCCGACAGGTCGGCCTCGATCAGGGCGTCGAGCACCACCGGCGGCTCCCAGCGGTCGATCAGGTTGATCGGTTCGCCCTGCATCACGGGCATCATGAGGCCGCCGAGCATCCCCGTCACGTGCCCGACCGGTGAGCCGATCAGGCGGGGCCGGCTGGCGGCGGGGGTGGCCAGGGCGGAGATCTGGCGCAGCTCGGCCAGCAGCGTCCGGTGGGTATGGACCACACCTTTGGGCTCGGCCGTGGTGCCCGACGTGAAGGCGATCACGGCCGGGGCGTCGGGGTCGGGACCCGCCGGTGCCGTGGAGGCGGGGCCGGCGATCAGGTCGTCAAAGGAGGCCTCTCCGACCACGGCTACCACCTCGAGGCCGGGACAGCGCCGGCGGTGGTCGGCCAGGGCGGCCGAGTAGTCGAGGCGTCCGAACCGCCCGGCGGTGAGGAGGGCCCGCGCCCCGCAGGCCTCAAGGATAAAGCCGAGCTCCTTGGGGCCATAGGTGTGCGCGACGGGGACGAGGACGCAGCCGGCGAGGGCCGCCCCCCACAGGGCCACTGCTGCCTCGGCCCAGTTGGGCAGCTGCAACACCACGGCGTCCCCCGGACGAATCCCGTTCTCAGCCAGGCCTCCGGCCAGGCGCCGGGCGGCGTCAGCTACCTGGCCGAGGCGTCCGCGGTAGGGGCGTTCCGACGACCAGATTCGGAAGGCCAGACCGGCGGCCGTGCCGAGGGTCTCGGCCAGGGTTGACGCCAGGGTGGCGTCGTCCCACCATCCCGCCTCCCGGTAGGCGCGGGCGAGGTCGGGCGGCACGGCCCGGTACACCGGGGAGGATTCGTGGGGAATGTCCGTAGGCTAGGGCGGCGTGTCCACTGAGCGCTGGCCGTCCCCATGCGCGCCGATCCCGGGCCGGCTCCCGGAATCGATACCCGAAGTGCTGGCCCGTGCCGTGGCCCGCCACCCCCACGCCCCGGCCCTGGTGGACCGGAGGGCGCGCCACACGTTTGCCGAGCTCGACGCGGCGTCGGCGCGCGCCGCCCGGGCCCTGCGGTCGCTCGGGATCGGTCCGGGGGACCGGGTGGCAGCGGCGTTGCCGAACCGGGCCGAGGTGGTCGTGGCCTTCCTGGCCACCGCCCGACTAGGGGCCGTGTGGGTGGGCATCAACCGGGGCCTGACCCCGCCGGAGAGGATCCGCCTCTTGGCCGACTCCGGCGCGGCAGTCCTTCTGGCGCCGCCCGGGGCCGAGGCGGAGCTGGCCGCCGTCCGCCCCGATGCAGACCTAGCGCTGCGGGCGGTGGTGTCCGTGAACCCAGACGACGACGACCAATGGAGCCGGCTCCAGGCCGAAGCCGCCTCCGCAGAGCTGGAGCAGCCTCGGCCCGACCCGTTCCGCGCCGCCGC
The DNA here is from genome assembly GCA_036273495.1 of Acidimicrobiales bacterium. Lineage (NCBI taxonomy): Bacteria > Bacillati > Actinomycetota > Acidimicrobiia > Acidimicrobiales > Acidimicrobiales bacterium. The sequence continues at coordinate 17,603 of DASUHN010000392.1, forward strand.
CATCGCCTACACCAGCGGGACCACAGGCGACCCCAAGGGCGTCGTGCATACCCACCGCAACCTGGTCGTGCCCGGAGCGGCCGCCATCGACGCCGGCCTGGTCGGCCCCGACACCCGAGCCGGCGCCGCCCTGGCCCTGACGGTCCTCAACGTCATGACCCTCACCGTCGTCGCCTCCCTGCAGGCGGGGGCCACCACGGTCGTGATCGACCGCACCGACGCCGAGGGCCTGGCGGACTGGATCGCCCGCGAACGGGTCACTGCCCTCTCGGCGGTGCCCACCCTGTACCACGACCTGGCGGCCAGCGAGGCGGTGAGCGCGGAGATCTTGGCATCGCTGAGCTACGCCACCGTCGGTGGCGCCGCCTGCCCCGAAGGGTTGCGCGAACTGTGTCTCGAGCGCTTCGGGATGGACCTGTTGGCCGGCTATGGCCTCACCGAAGCCCCGACCTCGCTCACCCGGGAACGCCGGGGCCAGTCCCACGTCCCCGGTGGGGTGGGCCCCGCCCTGCCCCACGTCCGCATCGAGATCCGGGACGACGACGACCTGCCCGTGCCCGCGGGGATCGAGGGCCGCATCTGCGCCGGAGCGGCGCGGTGGGGGCGCTGGGCCGACGTGTACACGCCCATGGCCGGCTACTGGAACCGCCCGGAGGAGACGGCGACGGCTCTGTCGGGCGGGCTGCTGCGCACCGGGGACCTGGGCACCCTCGACGCCGAGGGAAACCTGTCGGTCCTCGGGCGCCAGGGGGAGGTCATCGCCCGGGGAGGCGCCGACGTCCATCCCGGGGAGGTCGAGTCCGTCTTGCTGGCGGATCCCCGGGTGGTGGCCTGCGCCGTCGTCGGGGTGCCCGATGAGCGGCTGGGCCAGCGGGTGGCCGCCTTCGTCGAGCTGAAGCCGGGGTCGGAGGCGTCACCCGAGGACCTCCGGGTCGTCTGTGGCCGGCAGTTGGCCCGCTACAAGGTGCCCGAGGTCCTCGAGGTGGTGGCCGCCCTGCCCCGCAACGCCATGGGCAAGGTCATGAAGGCCGCCCTGGTGTCCCGCCCCCCTTTACACGAGCAGTCCGAGTAGCTACGGTTCACCGGAATTCTAACTGCTGTTTGGTAGAAGATCGGGTGGAGGGGGCCTGGGCCGCCTTCCGGATGGGGCCGGAGGAGAAACCGTGACCGACGTCTTGCCGTACCAGATCCTGGACGCCGACAACCACTTCAACGAGCCACCGGACTGCTACGAGCGCTACATCGATCCGGCCCGGCGCGACCTGGCGGTGCGCTGGGTGGAGGGACCGGATGGCGGGCGGGTGCAGCTCTTTGCCGGGCGGCCGTCGAAGTTCCACTCCGACCAGGTCACCTTCTCCAAGGACGTGCTGGAGAAGATGCTGGGCCAGCTGCCCGCCGATCCGACCATGTCGTCCCGGGACCCCGACACCGAGAAGCGGGTTCTGCCCGGGATGCTCCTCAACCGCCTCAATCCCCTGAAGGGTCTCTCCGACGAGCAGCGGGCGGAGTTCATCGCCGAGTTCAGGGGCCTGTCGGAGGCCTACGGCAACCGGGAGGTCCGACTGGCGCTGATGGACGACCAGGGCATCGAGGCCGCCCTGATGTTCCCGGCCTCGGCCCACGACATCGAGTTCGAGTTCGCCGACAACGTCGAGGCCATGTACGCCAACATCCGGGCGTTCAACCGCTGGATGCACGAGGAGATCGGCTACGCCTATCAGGGCCGGATGTTCCTGCCGCCGTATGTGGCCCTGGCCGACGTCGACCTGGCGGTGGCCGAGCTCGAGATCCTGCTCGACACCGGCGCGCCGATCATCCAGATCAAGGCCGGTCACGCCCACGGCGGGCGCGCCAACCCCTTCGGGGGCCGCTCGGTGGCCGATCCGGTCTTCGACCCGTTCTGGTCCCGGGTGAACGAGGCCGGCGTGCGCGTCGCCGTGCACCTCGGGGGCACCGACTACCAGAAGTACGGCGCCGACTGGTCGGAGGACCCCGCCGCCGTCTTCGGGGACTTCGACGCCTTCCAGTGGGTCATGTACTGGGGGGACCGGCCCGCCCAGGAGCTGGCCGCCGGCCTGGTGCTGCATAACTTCTTCGGCCGGTTCCCCAACATCCGCGTGTGCCTGTCGGAGCAGGGCACGGTGTGGCTTCCCTACACGCTGCGCAAGATGGACCACGCCTATCTGATGGGCCGCAAGGCCAAATGGGGCGAGTTGGAGGACCGTCCCTCGGCGGTGTTCAAGCGGCATTTCATCGTGGCGCCCTTCCCCGAAGAGAACGTCCGCCGTGTCGTCGACGAGGTAGGCATCGAGCCCATCGTGTTCGGCTCCGACTTCCCCCACGGTGAGGGGCTGGCCCGGCCCCATGAGTACGTCGGCGCCCAGCTCGGCGGCTTCGGCCCCGACGAGCAGCGCCGCATCATGCGCGACAACCTGGCCAGCTTCCTCGGCATGACCGCCTGAGCGGTTCGTGACCCAGCCGGTCTCTGCCGCGGACACCGAGCGGCCGCGCGGGACGCTCAACGAGCGCCGTTGGGAGGAGGTCGTTGCGGCCGCCGCTCTGGTGTTCGAGGAACAGGGCTATCCCACCGCCACCCTCGCCGACATCGGCCGCCGGGTCGGCCTGCTCAAGGGGAGCCTCTACTACTACATCTCCTCCAAGGAGGACCTGCTCTTCGAGATCCTCCAGCGGGGCTACGCCCTGGGCCTGGCCCTGATCGAAGAGCCTGCCGGCGTGGCCGGGGCGGAGCCGCCCGTGCGGCTGGCCGAGTTCATCCGGCGCTGGACCGAGGGGGTGCTCGACGCCGCCCCCCGGATGCACTTCGTCGAGCGCGACGTCCAGCATCTCGGCCCGGAGCGGCGGGCCGTGATCCAGGCCATGCGCGAGCGCATCCACGGCTTTGCGGTCGACATCGTCGGCGACGGCATCGAGCGAGGGTTCTTCGACTCCTCCGTGGACCCCGGGGTGGTGGCCAACAACCTGTTCAACGTCTTGAACACCACCGGTCGCTGGTACCGCGGGACCGGCCCCCTGGCTCGGGAGGAGATCATCGCCTGGTACACCAAGCTGTTCCTGCGGGGCGTGGGGTACGCGGCGGGGTGAGGCTGCGATGACCCCGTTCCTGCAGTTCCGCCTCTGGCTACGCCGGGCACCCGGGGTCGAGCGGGCCGGGGCCGTCGTCATCGGGGTGTGCCTCCTCGGGCTCCTGGGGTGGGCGCTGGTGCCCGCCGCAGGATCCGGCGGCGCGGGAGGGCCGGTGGCCGCCGTGACGGCCGGGGGCGCCGGCGCGACGGGGACCGGGACGGGACCGACCGGGGCGCCCAGGTCGGACGGGTCGGCAGGTGCGTCCGGGACGTCGGCAGGCTCTGCGGCCCCGGGGGCGGGATCCACCGGGTCGGCCGCGTTCGGGTCCACGGCTGGTACACTGGCTGCCGCTTCCGGCGCGGGCGGGCCGCCCGCCGCCCGGACACCGTCGGCACCGGCGGGGAACACGGGGTGTCAGGGGCTGACCGCTACCGACCAGGGGGTGAGTGCGAATCAGATCCGGATCGGCGTGGTGTTGCTGTCCCTGGCCGGGCCGGTCGGCAACCAGGCCGTCGGGGTGGCCTCACCCCAGGCCCAGCAGGACATGGCCCAGGCCCTCATCGACGACATCAACAAGGCCGGCGGGGTCCAGTGCCGCAAGCTGGTGCCCACCTACTACCAGGTCAACCCCGTCGACTCCGTCAACCAGCACTCCGAATGCCTCCAGATCGTCCAGGACGGCGTGTTCGCGGTGATCGACGGGGGCGGGTTCAGCTACCCGATCGCCTCGAGGGACTGCGTGGTCCAGAACAAGATCCCCCTCTACAGCCAGGTGGGCATCGTCCCCACGGAGGGGAACCAGCAGTTCTACCCTTACCTGTTCAGCCCCGCCGCCACCTACGACGTGGACATGCGCGACGTGGCTCTCGGCGCCAAGGCACGGGGGTTCTTCTCCTCCAGCTCCGGCTTCCACCTCCTCGGCGTGCTCGACGATGACTGCACCCCGGAGGTCAACGCCGACCTCGACACCGCCCTGTCCCTGGCGGGTGTCCGCCCGGCGCAGATCAGTCGGTTCGTGTTCGCCTGCCCGCCCTCCGGGTTCGCCCCGCCGAGCGCCATGGCCCAAGCCGTCGAGCAGTTCAAGCTGGCCGGGGTCACCAACGTGATTCCCGTCACCGGTGGAGGGTCGTTCGACACTTTCACCAAGATCGCCCAGCAGCAGGACTTCCGCCCGCGTTACGCCGTGTCGGACTACGACGGGTTGTCCAGCACGGTGGAGAGCACCCAGGGTCCCGACCCCCAGAACTTCGACGGGGCCGTCGCCACCATCCCGTGGCGCACCGGTCAGCTCGCCTCTGGCCTGCCAGCTGATCCCGCCACCCAGCGTTGCAACCAGGAGATGACAGCCCACGGCCTGCCCACGATGGCCGAGGCCTCGGCGATCCAGGGTGTCTACTGCGCCCTGTTGACGATGTTCACCACCTCGGCGGAGCGCGCTCCCCGCTTGACCCGCACCGCGCTGGTCGACGGATTGGACGCTTCCGGCACGGTCGGCTTCTCGTTCCCTTTCGCCGACGGTACCTTCAACCGGGCCCACAAGATCGCCGGTGGGGACTACTGGAGGCCGATCCAGTGGCACGCCGGCTGCACCTGCTGGAAGGTGCTCGATCCTGCCTTTCAGCCGAGCTTCGGCTGAACCAGGCCGCCACAGGGGACACGCCTGCGTGGACTTCGGGTTCCACAAAGATGACGTCGTCATCGTCACCGGCGCCGCCAGCGGAATCGGCCGGGCCACCGCTTTCGAGGCTGCGGCCCAGGGCCTCCGGGTCGCCGCCTGGGACATGAATGAAGCGGCGCTGGCGGAGACCGTCGCCCTGATCGATGCCGGCGGGGGCCGGGTGAGACCGGTCGTGGCCGACATCACCAAGGAACACGACGTAATGCGGGCTGTCGAGGAGTCGACGCTCTGGGGAGCCCCCCGGTACCTGGTCAACAACGCCGGTCCCGCCCACACGGCCGACCTGTCCTTCGACGATGCCCTGGCCGCCTCGGTCGGTGCCACCCGGCAGGTCACGACGTCGTGGCTCGGGATGGGCCCGGCCGACGGCAGAGCCGTGGTCAGCGTGGCCTCCATCACGGCCGTGATCGGGGGGACGGGGTGGTACCCGGTCGCCAAGGCAGGCATCGCCGCCTACATGCGCACCCTGGCGGTGAGCGGGTCCGGCCTGAGGGCCAACACAATCGGTCCCGGGCTCACTGACACAACCCGAACCGAGACCCTGTTGAGCTCTGACCAGGGTCGGGCCATGGTGGCGAGGAACCCACTGCGAAGGGCGGGGCGGCCGGAGGACATGGCGCATGCAGCGCTGTTCCTCCTCTCCCCGGCGTCGAGCTACATCAACGGGGTGCTCCTCCTCGTCGACGGAGGCCAGACCCTCGTCGTATGAGGCCGGATCCAGATAGTGGGCGACCAGGTAGGCGTCCTTGGCGCGCCGGCCCGGCGCGGGTGCCCCAGGCCAGGCGGCTCGTAGGCCACGCACCCCGAAGTCGAACTCCAGCACCTCCCGGCGGGGCTCGTCCCGGTCCACCACGGGCGTCGATGGCATGGTCAGCGCTGGTGGGATGGGACGTCAGTGGTGGGGCCCCAAAGCAGGCGGTTGGTGGGGTTCACGGACAGTGGTGATAGGCGTTTGCCCGAAAGTGCCGCCGCCTACGGCTTGGGGCTCTTCGACGATCGGTCCGTCCTCCTCTCAGGGCGATCTGGTGTGTCATGTTTGTGTCACGGCGTCCCGTCAGGAGGGTTGCGTGAAGGACTCTCGAGCCTTTGACCAGGACAAACGCGGCGGCGAGAGGTGAGCAGCTATGAGCCTGCAAAGCCCGCAACGTCGGCTTGCCCCATGGGGTTCTTT
>DASUHN010000393.1 GCA_036273495.1 Acidimicrobiales bacterium
GTCGTCGTACTCACGCCTGGCCTTGGCAGCATCGGCGGCAGTGGCAAAGCCCCGCCGCGTCAGCTGGCGTTCCTTCTTGGTGATCGGGTCGTAGCCGAGGCTGACCTTGAAGTACCACTTCCCGCTGCGGTCGCGGTAGACGCCCGGGGGACGCTTCATCTTCTTCCTCCACTCCGTGTGGCAAGGCCCTAAGAAGGGCATTGCTTCTCAATTGCTTCTCACGGAGGGCACTTCGTTGCCCCGGTGGAGGAGGAGATAGCCCATGACCTGGACTTTCTCAGCGCGCTCGGAGGGATTCGAACCCCCAACCTTCTGATCCGTAGTCAGATGCTCTATCCGTTGAGCTACGAGCGCCGGTTGGTGAACAGGGGATTCTAACGGGCCGGGTCAGGCGGCCGGCTCGGCCCCCATCTCGACGCCGGCGGCCAGCGCGACCTCCCGGCGGTTGGTGCGGATGTAGCCAACGGTGAACCACATGAGCGAGCCGATGATCACCCAGCCGATCGGCGGGGCCAGGGCCAGGAAGGTGCCGGTGGGCAGGGCCAGGGCCAGGATGGCGCGGAGGACAGCCTCGCCGAACAGGCCTACCCCCCAGAGGAGGGTCAGGACCCGCACGACCCGGCGGGCCTGCTCCTCTCCCCAAAGCGTCTCGAAGTCGGCGATGGCGCCGGCCCCCTGGCTCGAGGCCATGGCCCGGCCGAGGTGGAAGATGAACGGCCGCTGCGACACGACCAGGCTGATCAGGAAGACCAGACCGAGGATCCCGCTGATCAGGGACTCGCGCATCTTGAGCACCAGCTCGCTGCCGTGGAGGGCCACGACGGCTATCAGCCCGATGACGAGCCCGAACAGGGCGATGCCGGGGATGACCTCGAGGCGGCGGCGCCAGGCCCAGTTCCCGAGAACCCAGAGGGCCGGGACGATCGAGGCCAGGGCCAGAGAGGTGGCGTCGGCCAACCCGTTGCGGTGGGCCAGTTGGTAGACGAGGAAGGGCGCCAGCCCACCCGCCGCCACCTGGGGCCCGAGGATCCGCGGCCGGAGGGCACCGAGGATCGGGTCCTCGGGCTGGCTCGCCGCGGGTGCTGACGACACGGTCTCCATTCGGCCTCCCCACGAACCGATCGGTCCAACCGGCGGCCCAGGCTATCGGGATCCGCCCCGGGCGCCTCTGGCGACGCCTGGCATGCTGACCGCATGCCTGTTCTGACGCCCCCGTCACCCCGGAGCTGACCCGGATGCCCCCTCTCACCGGGATCCGGGTGGTGGAGCTGGCCGAGGGCATGGCCGGTCCCTACGCCGGGAAGCTGCTGGCCCTGATGGGGGCCGACGTGGTCAAGGTCGAGCCTCCGGGCGGAGACCGGGCCCGGCACACCGGCGCACTGGTGGGCACCGCCGGCCCCGAGGACGAGCGGCGGGCCCCCTTCCTCCACGTGAACACCGGCAAGCGCTCCGTGGTCGCCGACGTCGAACGGCCCGACGACGCCTCGATGGTCCGCGGTCTCATGGCCGGCGCCCACCTGGTGCTCACCAGCTCGCCCGCCGGTCACCTCGAGCAGCACGGCCTCGGCTACGAGGAGACCGCGCGGGCCAATCCCGCGGTCACGTTCGTGAGCGTCACGCCGTTCGGCCTGGCCGGGCCCTACGCGGGATACAAGGGGGCCGAGATCGTCAACTACGCCCTGGGTGGGGCCATGTCGTCGACCGGCGTGGCGTCACGGGAGCCGATCAAGCTCGGGGCCGAGCTGGGCCAGTACCAGTGCGGGACGCTGGCCACCCTGGCCGCCCTCGGAGGTCTCGGTGTGGCCGAGGCCTCCGGCCGCGGGGTGCACGTCGACCTCGCCCAGATCGACAGCCAGCTGGTCTCGATCGACCGGCGGATGACCTACCTCCTCTACTACGCCTACACGGGAAGGGACGCGCCGAGGAGTGAGGGGCGCCGGCTGGGCGCGCTCCCCGCCGGCATCAAGCTGGCCGAGGACGGCCACGTCTGGATCTCGACGATGCCCCAGTGGCTGCCGCGGATGCTGAAGGTCCTGGAGGCGCCGGAGCTGGCGCCCCGCTACGCGGCGCCGGACGCCATCACCGACATGGAGCTGGCCGAGCTGACCGACGTGGCCGTGACCACCTGGGGCGTGATGCGCACCCGCCAGCAGGCCATGGACGACGCGCAACGGGACGGCTGGCCGGTGACGGCGGTCAACACGCCGGCCGATCTCCTGGAGGACCCGCACTTCCGCGCCCGCGGCTATTGGCAGAGCATCGACCATCCGGTGGCCGGGAAGCTCACGTACCCGGGCCCGCCGGTGAGATGGCCGGACGGAGGTGCACCTCTCGGTCGGGCACCGCTTCTCGACGAGCAGGGCGAGGAGCTGCGTGCCGAGGCGGGGGCGCAGCCGCCGGCTCCTGGTGCGCCTCGTTCCGGGGAACGGCGGCTGCCGCTCGAGGGGGTGCGGGTGCTCGATCTCACCGTGGTCTGGGCCGGGCCCTACGCCACGACCCTGCTCGGCGACCTCGGGGCCGAGATTATCCGGGTGGACAACCCGTGGGTGTGGCCGACCAGCACCCGCGGGCTGTTTCCCCGGCCCACGCCGGAGCTGGTGCCGATCCTGGGGCCGATCTTCGGGGGCTACCCCGACATGGACGCGGGGAAGCGGCCGTGGAACCGGGTGGCGCTGTTCACGGCCCATGCCCGCAACAAGAAGTCGGTCACCCTGGCCCTGCAGAGGCCGCTGGGGCGGGAGACGTTTCTCCGCCTCGCCGAGCAGTGCGACGTGCTCATCGAGAACAACTCGGTCGACCTGCTCGACAAGCTCGGGATCGGGTGGGACGAGGTGTCGGCCCGCAACCCGCGCCTGACCATGGTCCGCCTGCCCTCGGTGGGCCTCGACGGTCCCTACCGCAACTACCTGGGCTTCGGTGTGAACTTCGAGTCGCTGTGCGGCCTCACCGCCATACGCGGCTATCCCGACGCCGATCCCGCCGAGACGGACCCCGTGTTCCACATGGACACCGCCAGCGGTGCCATGGGAGCGGTCGCCGTCGTGGCGGCGCTCCGGGAGCGGGACCGCACCGGCCGGGGAAGCCTGGTGGAGCTGTCCCAGTGCGAGAACATGATCAACCACATCGGGGAGCTGGTCGTCGAGGCCTCGGCCACCGGCGTGCGCCACGAGCGCCTGGGTAACCGCCATCCCGAGCGGGCGCCGCAGGGCGTCTACCGCTGTCGCGACGCGGCGGTGGGGACGGCCGGCGCCGGTGGGGTGGGCGCCCACGGGACCGACCGGTGGGTGGCCATCTCGGTGGGTTCCGACGAGGAATGGGCCGGGCTCCGGACGGCCATGGGCGAGCCCGACTGGGCGGAGGACTTCCGGTTCACCTCGGCCGCGGGCCGGCGCGAGCACCACGACGCCATCGACGGCGGGATCTCGGCGTGGGCGAAGGAACTGACCCACTACGAGGCGTTCCACCGCTGCCAGGAGCACGGGGTTCCGGCCGGACCGGTGCTCACCGAGTCCGAGTGCTACGCCGATCCCCACCTCCGGGCCCGCGGCCTGTTCCGGGAGAACGGCAGCCCGGAGATCGGCACCCACGAGTACGCCGCCCACGCCTTCCGGTGGGACGGTCCGCCGCTGGCATGGGGACCGATCCCGGTGCTGGGGGCGGACAACGACGAGATCCTCCGCGGCGTGGTGGGCCTGAGCGAGGAGGAGTACGCCGCCCTGGAGCAGGACGGACAGCTCTGCGGCGACTACCTGGGGCCGGACGGCCAGTCGCTATAGGAGCTATCCCGGCCGCACGGCGTGGGCGTGCAGCACCTGCGCCATGGCGGCGGTGAGCCTGCGCGCCGTCGGCAGGTGCAGGAACTCGTTGGGGCCGTGAGCGTTGGAGCCGGGCCCGAGCACGCCCGTCACCACGAACGCCGCCGAGGGGAAGCGCCGGCCCAGCATGGCGATGAACGGGATCGACCCGCCCACGCCCGTGCGGGCCGGCGGGTTCCCGTAGGTCGAGCGTGACGCCTCGTCGAGGGCGCTCCCCAGCCACACCGGGTCGGCGGGCGCGTCCCAGCCGTCCTCGGCCGCCTCGACGCGGACGCCGACCTGTGCGCCGTACGGAGGATCGGCCGTGAGGGCACGCACCAGCGCCCGGGCGGCGGCGGCCGCTTCGCACGTCGGGGGCACCCGGATGGCCAGCTTCACCGCCGTCCGAGGGCGAAGCACGTTTCCCGCCACCCCCACCCCCGGCAGCCCTTCCGCCCCGGTCACGGCGACCGCCGGGGCCCACATGGATGCGACGAGGGCGTCGAAGGGGGAAGCCACCTGGGGGCGTGCTCCGGACACCAACGGGAAGCCGCGAGCGTGGTCCCCCATGGTGGCGGCCAGCCCCCCCAGCTGGGCGGCCCGGGCCGGGGGGATGTCGACGTGCATCTCCGGGAGCAGGACGGCGCCCGATTCGGAGTCCTCGATGCGATCGAGCAGCCGGCGCAGGATGCGGAACGACGACGGGACGATCCCGCCGGCCAGGCCGCTGTGCACGCCCTCGGTCAGGATCTGCACGTCCAGGACGGCCACGACGATGCCCCGCAGGGACGTGGTCACCCACAGACGGTCGTAGGTGGTCGAGTCGGAGTCGAGGGCCACGACCAATCCCGGTGTCCCGATGCGGTCGGCCAGGGCGTCGAAGTAGGCCGGCAGGTCGGGGCTGCCGCTCTCCTCGCTGGCCTCGATGAGCACGACGCAACGGTTGTGCTCGCCTCCTGCGCCACGCACCGCCTCTATCGCACCCAGGGCGGCGAACACGGCGTACCCGTCGTCCGCCGCCCCTCTCCCGTACAGTCGATCTCCTTCGACCACCGGTTCCCACGGCCCGAGGCCGTCCCGCCACCCCACCATCTCCGGCTGCTTGTCGAGGTGGCCGTAGAGCAGGACGGGATCGTCGTCCCGCCCCCCGCCGGTGGAGGGAACCTCGACGAGCAGGAGCGGGGTGCGCCCCGGCAGGCGGAGGACCTCGACCGCCAGACCGGGGATGGGCCGGCCGGCGCACCAGCCCCGGACCAGCTCCACGGCGCGGTCCATGTGCCCGTCCTCGGCCCAGGTCGGGCAGTAGTCGGGACTGACGTTCGGTATGCGGATGTAGTCCCGGAGGACTGGTACCGCCTCCTCCGCCCACATGCGCTCGGCGTGGATGGAGGCGGCGGCGGGGTCGAAGGCGGCCACCCGCCCATGCTCGCGTGGAACCGTCGGGGCCGGCCTATCCCTGGCGCTTCAGGCGGCCGGTGCGCTTGGCCCACCGCTCCGCTGCCGCGAAGGCGTACAGCGACAGCGGCACCATCACCGCCCCGAACACGGCCAGGACCACGAGAGTGCCGAGCTGGCCGACGAGTCCCCGCCCGTCGATCAGCGCGCTCCTGATGCCCCGCAGGATGTAGGTGGCGGGGGAGATCCGGGCGACCGTCTGCAGCCACCCAGGGAGCACGTCGACGCCGTAGTACACGCCCGAGACGAGCAGGACGGCGGCCTGCATCATGAACGACATCTGCTCGCCCCGCTCGGGGTAGAGCATCGGCAGGATGCCGGTCAGGATCCCCAGCCCCACCAGGCTGAAGCTGCCGACCATGATCACCGCCGCCGCCGCCGGCCACGACGCGTGGGCCCAGCTCACGTGGAAGAAGGGCAGCGAGCACGCCAGGATCAGCAGGGTGCGCAGCGTGGCGTGCAGCACGCCGAAGGCGGACATGCCGATCAGATGTACGGCGCGCGGCACCGGCGCCATAAGGGTGTGCTCGATGGTGCCCTCCCACCGCTCCCACGTGATGACCAGGCTCATGTCGTCGAGGACGGCGGACAGGTAGGCCCACACCAGGGTCCCGATCAACAGGAACAGCGTCAGCCGGGAGATGCGGTCCGGGCTCACGATGCCGGTCCGGCCCGCCTCCTTGGCGATGAAGGTGATGGCGAGGGTGTTGACGACGCCGTAGACGACCCACACCACCTCCCACAACCAGTACCGCTTCCACAGGTTGGTCTGGCGCTCCACGAAGGCCCACCCGAGGGCAACCCGGCGCGGGGCGGGCCGGCGCAGCACACCCTCAATCGTCGACACGCTCACGCTCCTCCTCCTCGTCCTCCTCGATGTCCCGGCCGGTCAGCTCCATGAACACCGTCTCCATGTCGGTCTCCTCCACCGGCCGGTCTCCGGCCACCTGCTTCCGGAGCTGCAGCGGGCTCCCCTCGGCGACGATCCGTCCGGCCACGATGAAGGCGATCCGATCGCACAGCAGCTCGGCCTCCTCCATGTCGTGCGTGGTGAGCAGGATCGTCGTGCCGTCGTCCCGGCGGACCTCGCTCACGAAGGCCTGCACCTCCCGCTTGCTGCGGGGATCCAGACCGGTCGTCGGCTCGTCGAGCAGCAGCAGCCGGGGGCGGGTCAAAAAGGCGCGGGCCACCGCCACCTTCTGCTGCTGACCCCGCGACAGGTGCAGCATGGGCTCCCGGGCCCGCTCGCCGTCGAGCCCGAGCCGCTCCAGGATCTCCACGCTGCGCCTGCGGATCTGCGGTCCCGCCATCCCGTAGGCGCGCCCGAAGAACAGCAGGTTCTCGAGCGGCGTCATGGGCCGGAAGAACGAGGGGTCGGCCGACACCCGGTTGAGCAGCGGGCGCACGGCCAGCGGCCGGCGCACGGCGTCCATCCCGAAGACCCGCACCTCACCCGCGTCAGGCAGCAAGAGGGTCGACAGGATCCGCACGAGCGTGGACTTGCCCGACCCGTTGGCGCCGATGACCCCGAAGATCTCCCCCGGCGCCACCGAGAAGCTCACGTCGTTGACCGCCACATGGGTGCGGCGACGACCGGTCCCCGCTGGTCCCGACTTCCGGGCGAAGCGACCCGTTCGCTTCCGGAACACCTTCACGAGCCCTTGCGCCTGCAGAGGCGGGGCGTGCCCGAGCCCACTCGTCCTGCTCATCCGTTTCTCCTCTCACGTGATCGCTCCAGCCCACCGGCGGCGTGGCGCGCGCCATGGGCTTCCCGTCGACAGCCCGGCAGTCGTGCCGGCCAGCCGAGGAGGGGGCGGTCCCCGAGCGCGGAGTTAACGGATGCCTGTCACGGGCCGGACCGTACCAGGGGTCCTCTGGAGGTTCCGGCGAATTTCCGTGGCCGTCTCTACGATGCCCCGCCATGCCCCCGCCGGCCGCCCTCACCCAGCGGGAGGCGCGCTGGTTGGCCCTGTCCGCCCAGGGCCTGGACGCGTCCCGGCGCCCGCGTACCCGTCCCGCCGGCGCCAACCAGCTGCGCCGGGTGATGCAGCAGCTGGGGACCATCCAGCTCGACGCCGTCAACGTCGTGGAACGCACGCAGTTCCTGGTCCCGTTCAGCCGGATCGGCGCCTACGACCCCGCCGGCCTGCGGCGGATGTCGGAGCCCGGAGGCGCCTGGTTCGAGTACTGGGGCCACGCCGCGTCGCTGATGCCGATCGAGCTGCAGCCGCTGCTGCGCTGGCGGATGGCCTTCCGGCGGGGGGACACGCCCTGGGGTGCCGCCTGGTTCGCCCGACGGAAGGCGTGGCGGGACGAGCACGCCGACTACATCGCCGCCGTGCTGGCCGAGATCACCGAGCGGGGCCCGCTGGCGGCGTCACAGCTGTCGGACCCCCGCCGCCGGGCGGGTGAGTGGTGGGAGCGGCGCAGCTCCGGGCGCCTGGCCCTCGAGTGGCTGTTCGGGGCCGGGGACCTGGCGGCGTGGCGCAGCCCGGGGTTCGAGCGGATCTACGACCTGACCGAGCGGGTCATCCCCGCCGCCGTCCTCGACATCCCCACGCCCCCGGAGGAGGAGGCCCAGCGCGAGCTGCTCGCTCTGGCGGCCCGTTGTCTGGGCGTGGCCACAGTCGCCGATCTGGGCGACTACTTCTGGGTCCGTCCCGCCGTCGCCAAGCTCCGGGTGGCGGAGCTGGTCGAGGACGGCCGGCTGGTGCCGGTGTCGGTCGAGGGCTGGAGCCGCCCCGCATACACACTGCCGGGCGCCCGGCCCCGCCGGCCCCGCCGCGGGCACGCCACCCTCCTGTCCCCGTTCGACTCGCTCATCTGGACGCGCGACCGCACGGAGCGGCTGTTCTCCTTCCACTACCGCATCGAGATCTACGTCCCCGAGCACCTGCGCAAGCACGGCTACTACGTCCTGCCCGTGCTCCTGGGCGACGAGCTGGTCGGTCGCGTGGCCCTGAAGAGCGACCGGCGGGCCCGGGTGTTGAGGGTGGAGGGTGCCTACGCCGAGCCCGGCGTCGACCGCGCCGCGGTGGCGGAGGCCGCCGCCGGCGAGCTGGCCGCCCTCGGTGCCTGGCTGGGCCTGGAAGGCACGGTCGTGGCCCGCCGGGGAGACCTGGCTGCCGCCCTCGGCCGGGCCGTGCGGAACAGGTAAGCGGCCCGACCCTTCCCGCCCTCGACCGTCGCCTCCACCCGGCGGAGCCGGGGGCGCCGGTGCTACACATGGCCGATGCGGTTCGGGATCTTCTTCGAGCTTTCCACTCCCCGCCCGTTCGGCCCGGGCATCGAGCGGCAGGTCTACGACAATGCCCTCGAGCAGGCGAGACTGGCGGACGAGCTGGGCTTCGACTGGGTGTGGTGCGTGGAGCACCACTTCCTCGAGGAGTACTCGCACTGCTCGGCACCCGAGGTGGTGCTGGCGGCCATGGCGGCGCAGACCAACCACATCCGGGTCGGCCACGGGGCGGTGGTGTGCGTGCCGGAGATCAACCACCCGATCAGGGTGGCGGAACGGGCCGCCGCCCTCGACCTGATCTCGGGCGGGCGGCTGGAGTTCGGAACCGCCCGCTCGTCCACGTGGACCGAGCTGGGCGGATTCATGGTGGACCCCGACGACACCAAGAAGACGTGGGACGAGTTCGTGCGCGTGCTGCCCCGCATGTGGGCCGACGAGCCCTTCTCCTACGAGGGCCGCTCCTTCTCGATGCCGGAGCGCAACGTGCTCCCGAAGCCGGTGCAGAAGCCGCACCCGCCGATGTGGGTCACGGTGACCAGCCCCGGCACCGAGCTGGACGCGGCCGAACGGGGCCTGGGCTGCCTGGGGGTGGCGGCCACGACCTACGCCGAGCAGGAGCGCCGGACCAGGGAGTACCACCGCCGGGTGCAGAGCTGCGACCCCGTGAGCACGGTGATCAACGACCAGGTGACGACGCTGAATTTTCTGTACTGCCACGAGGACCCCGACCGGGCCGCCGCCACCGGCATGCGCATGGTGCAGCTGTTCGGCCTGACGAACTCCCACCTCCTCTGGACCCGGGAGGCCTATCCCACCCGCGCCTACCAGTCCCTCGGGAACCTGGCGCCGGGCGGCAGCTCGGATCGCTCCGGTCCGGGAGATCCCCGGGGGATACCGGAGGGCATCGGCGTGGGGGACCCCGACCGCCTCGTCTCGGTCATCCAGCGGTGGGAGTCGATCGGGGTAACCGGGATCAACTGCTTCGTCAACGCGTGCGAGACCATCGCCCAGGAGGAGGTGCTGGCGAGCATGCGGCTGTTCGCCGCTGAGGTGATGCCGAAGTTCCGGGAGGCGGCGTCGGTTTCGGGCGGGACCGGGGCGTGCTGAGCGGCACCGCCAATCTCGAGGACCTCGCGGCGCGGGCGCCGGTGATGTCGTCCCTCGAGACCGCGCCCGTGACGCTCGACGACGTCGAGGTCCTGCAGGCGACGTTCGAGCTCCCGTACTCCTCGCGGGAGTCACTGCTTCCTGCCGGCCTCCACCCGACCACGCCCCCGATGCTTGTGCTGCTCGCCTGGCGCGTCCCGGCCAGCCCGTGGGGCCCGTTCACCATGGCCCAGGCCCGGGTGTCATGCCGTAGCGGGGTGCGGCCTCGAGGGTTCGTGGCCGGATGTCTCGCCGACACGCCGGAGGCCGCTTCCGGCCTGGCCGGAGCGTGGGGCCTGCCAGCGGTGGAGGCCCGGGTGACGCTGGAGCGTCGCTACGACCGGGCCGAGCTGGTGGCCGAGGGTGCGGACGGCCCGGCCGCCCACCTCGTGGCTCTCGACCCCGACCCGATGTCACCCGACGACGTCCAGTTCACGGTGACCACCACCCTGGCGACCACGCCGCGGGGGCTGCGACTGGTCCAGGTCGAGCCGGAGTACGAGCTGCGCCGGGTGGAGCGGATCCGTCCCCGCCTGCTGGCCTTCGAAGACGGAGGGTGGGGTCAGACGGGGCTGCGCCCCTACCACCCCGTCTCGGCCACGGTGGCGGTGGGCCGGGTGACGGTCCCACCGCTCCGCTTCCTCTCCCGCCCCGACGTCACCGCCTTCGAGGGGACCGAGAAGGTCTGACCGCGGCCGGCGGCCGGAGTCCGGTGCCGGGCGCTACACGAGCCGGAAGCTGACGCCTCCGATGACCTGCTCCTCCCCCGCCCGGGACCGGTCGGTCGTCTGGAGGGAGATGGCGGCCAGACCCGGTCCCCGGTCGTCGCGGGGCTTGACGAAGCGGAGGAGGCCGGCATCGAGCCCGAGCACCGCCGACCCGTCGGGCCCGTCCACGGGATCCACGCCCAGCACCCGGCCCCACCGCCGGGCCATGTCGTAGGGGTCCTCGGACTGGATCTCGGCGGCGGTGAACCCGCCGACCACCTGGCTGTTCACATGGGCCTTCCAGTCCGGTCCGGCCCAGGGCCAGTCGTCGGAGGGGTCGGCCTCGTCCAGCGACATGATGGCGCCACCGATGTCGGCAGGATGCAGGTGCATCCCCCGGATGCCCGGGACGGCGCCCTCCCACACGATCCGCAGCCCGAGGTCGGTGACCCGGATCCGGGCGGCGTCGAGGTCCGGAACCTGCACGATGACCATGTAGCCGCCGTCCCCGCGCCGCCGCTCCAGGTACCGGCCCGCAGCGGTGTCGGGCTGAGCGGGGCTCACCACCTCGAGGAATTGGTCACCGACCGGCAGGACCGCGTTTACGAGCCCGAAGGCCGCCACTCCGGGGTCGCGGTAGGCGACCTCGATGCCCAGGGCGGAGGTGAGCTGGGCCACCACCGCCTCGAGATCGGCGGCCACCAGGACCAGCTGGCGAAGCTTCACGCGGAGAGGGAGGGATTTGAACCCTCGGACCTGCGGTCCTTCATGAAGGAGAGGCTAGCCAAATGTCCAAGCGGGCGGATACAGCAACCCTGACGCAGTACCTGGAGTGGATGCGGGACGTGCGGAGGCGCTCACCAGCGAGCGTCTACAGCTACCGACGGACCCTCATTCTGTGGCTCCGCCACATCGACCCGACACCCCTCGTGGCCGCCACGGTGGCCGATGTGGATGCGTTC